>DATBOH010000187.1:0-2691 GCA_036553915.1 Caulobacteraceae bacterium
CCTGTTCGTCTACCTCGCCATCCAGACCGGCTCGGCCAGCAACGGCGGCGCGCTGGTCGACCAGAAGATTGCTAATGCCTCCGAGACGGTTACGGCGCCGGTCAAGAACGCCGAATCGCGCGCTGGCGCGGCGCTTGAGAACGCCGGTCAGTCACTGAAGCAGAAAGCCGGCGATACGTCTCAGCCGTAGCCCCTGGAGCAAACCCCGTTTTGACGGTGAAACGTCCAAACGGGGATAATTTGCTCTGGAATCCAACTTTCTAGAGCTTGATTCAACGTTTGCATCTGTTCCGTGGAAACGCACCAAGCTCTGGGACGAACTGAACTCTCGGGGCGGAATTTCCTTGTCCTGGCAAGCCATTTCCCCCAAGACGCCCCGTCCCGCGAACCGGATCCCGTCAGCGTGAGCATTCGCCGAAACACCGCCTATAATCTCGTCGGCGGCGTCATTCCGATTCTCACGGCGCTCCTAAGCGTACCGATCTACATCCATCTGATCGGCGAAGCGCGCTACGGCGTGCTGGCCATCGCCTGGATGTTCCTGGGCTATTTCGGGCTTTTCGATCTCGGCCTGGGGCGCGCCACCTCGTTCCGGGTCGCTTCCCTGCGCGACGCCACCGCTCAGGAGCGGGCCGATACGTTCTGGGCCGCCCTGGCTGTGAACTGCGCCATGGGGGGTGTCGGCGCCGCCGCTCTTTGGGGCGTTGCGGCCTGGTTCTTCGCCCATGTGCTCAAGGTCGATGAGCACCTGCGTCCTGAGATCGTCGCCTCCGTGCCGCTGTTGGCGCTCTCGGTGCCGGTGGCCACCATAACCGGCGTATTGACCGGGGCGCTGCAGGGCCGCGAGCGGTTTCTCAAGACCAATGTCGTTTCAGTCGTCTCGACCTTTCTATTCCAGGGACTGCCGCTGCTGCTGGCCTGGAAGGTCGGCCCCAACCTGGTGCTGATCCTGGCCGCCGCACTGCTGGCGCGCGGCCTGGCCATGGGGGTGCTCGCCTGGTGGTGTTTCCATGAGCTGGTGCGGGGGCCGCGGGCCCGGCTGCACAAGGGCGAGGCGCCGCTGCTGCTGAAATATGGCGGCTGGGTGACCGTGACCTCGATCATCGGCCCATGGCTGTTGATGATGGACCGTTTCGCCATTGGCGCGACCTTGGGCGCGGTGGCGGTGGCGATCTACACCGTGCCGCTACAGCTCGCCAAACAGGTTGCGGTTTTTCCAGGCGCGCTCACCGGCGCCCTGTTCCCCAGCCTTTCGGCCGCCAGCGTCGAAACGCGGCAGCGATACGCCGTGAACGCCGTCTATGCGTTGTCCGCCATGGTCAGCCTGCCGGTGCTGGCGGGGATCTTCCTGATCGATCCGGTGATGCACCTGTGGATCGGCCGCTCGATCGCCAAGGCCGGGACGCCGGTCGGACGCATTCTGCTGATCGGCTTCTGGTCCAACGCCTTCGCCCTCATTCCCTACACGGTGCTGCAATCCCGCGGCCGACCCGACCTGGTGACCAAGATCACCCTGGCGGAAATTCCGTTCTATTTCCTGATCCTGTGGCTGGGGCTGAAGGCCTGGGGGGTCGAAGGCGTCGGCGTCGCGGTGGCCGTCAGACTGACCGCTGACTATCTGCTGCTCAGTTGGGTGGCCGAGCGCGCCTTCCCGGCCTGGCCGACCCTCTTGGGCAATCTCGCCTTGTTGCTGATCGGCCTTTGGCTCGCCAGCCTGTTCGGGTTTCACGACTGGCGCTGGTGGGCGTGCGGTTCGGCGCTCGGCTTGGCCATGGTCGGATTGAATTGGGCGACGCTGCCAAGCGAACTCAGGCGGCGCGTCATCGACTGGCTGAGCCGCTACGGCGGCGGGCGCGTGTTTCGCCCTGTCGCGGCCGGCGCGGACAAGTAGAATCTTTCCGCCTTCATCACCGATGCCGGGCGGCGGGGCTCAGCGCTTGCGCAGGATGACGATCAGGTCGGTCCTCATCGGTCCCGGGACCAGGGCCTGAAAAGCGGCGATCAAGCGGAACAGCAGGGGCGAGCGGCCGAAGTACTTGGGGGTCGGATTGGCGCGATAGCTGTAGTGGCGCCAGGCGGCCGGCGGGAAGGCGGCGCGCAAGGCCTCCGGCGAATTCAGCCGGTAGGCCGTCGGGAATACGTCACGGGCGGCGCGCCCAGGCCACAGGCGCTTCAGCAGCCGGGTATGCAGGCGGTTGGGTACCAGCCGCGCTCCGATACCGACATAGCCGGCGGCGTTCGGTGTTCTGGCCAGGATCCAGCCGCCCGGCTTGAGGACTCGGTCGAACTCGGCGGCCGCCGCCTGGGGCTCGGCGATATGCTCGAACACCCAATCGGCGACGATCATGTCGACGCTTGCGTCGGCGAGCGGCAGGGCGGCGCCGGGGGCGATAATGTAGCGCTCGTCGAGGAACGGATGGTCGGCGATGGCCCCGTCGACGTCGATGCCGATGACACGGGCGGCTTTGCCCTGCAGTCGCGCCAGGCGGGCGAAGTAGGTGTCGGGGCCCTGGAAGGCTTCGCCGCGGCCCGCTCCAAAATCGACTACCACCATGCCCGGCTCGATCAGGGCGTTGACGCGCGTGAAAAAGGCGACGCCGCCATTGTCCCTCGCGAAGCCGCCCGCCCGCCATTCGGGGCGCAACCGATCGAGAACGAGGTCGGCGGAGGTCGCATCGGCCATGGCCGAGG
>DATBOH010000282.1:0-5591 GCA_036553915.1 Caulobacteraceae bacterium
TCGCGACAACCTGAGTTTCACGGCCCCGGTGACGGCCGGCTCGCACTCCATCGAAATCCTCATGACCCGCGGCTTTACCACGGGCGATCTCGGCAATACGCCGTTCCAATTCGTCACCAACGTCAGCGCCACCGAAGGGGCGGTCGTCGGCGTTCCGGAGCCCACCAGTTGGGCGCTGATGCTGGCGGGCTTTGGCGCCATGGGGGCGACCTTGCGCCGCCGTCGGGTGTCGCCCGTTCCA
This sequence comes from Caulobacteraceae bacterium, assembly GCA_036553915.1. GTDB lineage: Bacteria > Pseudomonadota > Alphaproteobacteria > Caulobacterales > Caulobacteraceae > Acaudatibacter. The sequence continues at coordinate 242 of DATBOH010000282.1, forward strand.
TCCTAGTGGGGCTCGGCGCTTTGCGCAGCGGCAATCGACTGCGAAGTGGCCCGACGCCGGCCGCGCCAATCAACGAACTTCAGCGACGCCCAGCCGAAGAATAACAAAATCGCCCCGCCCACGGCGGTCCCCAGGGGGTCCGGCGGCGTGCTTGGCGCAGCGGCCGAAGCAGTTTCGGGCTCCTTCGAACTGGGCGGCGAACTGGCGCTTGAAACATCCCGTCCGGCGGAGCGGTCCGGGCCTGAGCCCACCTGGACGTTATTGTCCACCTTTACGGCGCTCACGTCGGTTGAAATGCCGCCGACGCTCGCCGAACCGACCTTGGTGTCGAGCTTAACGGCGCTGACGGAGACCTCAGATCTTGCCGCCGAACTCGGCGCCATCTTGACGGCAGCCTTACCGGTAGCCGCTTTCGCGGCCCGGTTTGAGATCGTCTGACGTGCCTCGTGCGCGGCCGCAGTTTCGGCCGCTCGGCTCGCCGACTTGGTGGCGCTTTTCGCAAACGCGCCTTCGAGAAGGTGCGCTATCGCTGCCTCTTGTGACAGAGCGGTACGCGGCAATATGACGAAAACCATGAATATAGAGAGCGTAAATGACTTCATTGTCATGGCTCAATGTCTATGACGCCGGCAGATTCAACTAGCATCTTTCCGCGCAAAGGTGAAGGTCGCCGACCCGGGAATTCACCTGACTGCGGTCTGTTCAGACAAGCCTTTCGGTCGATGGTGCCGCCGGACAGGATTGAACTGTCGACCTCAGCCTTACCAAGGATGCGCTCTACCACTGAGCTACGGCGGCATTCCCTGCGCGGGAGGCGCGGTGTTAGCGAAACGGGCGACGGGTGGAAAGCTTAAAATGGTGCTTGACGCCGGCGGCGGCAGGTCTAGGCGAGGCGCATGAGCGCTGCGAACAAGCTGAAGCCAACCGCGCCGGTCGCCAAGTCCGACGCCGAACGCGAACAGCGGCTGTCGGCGGCGCTGCGCGACAATCTGCGCCGCCGCAAGGCGCCGGCCGTCGACAGGCCCAAAGACAAGTCCAAATGAAGGACTCTAAGCTTCGCCTGTTGGCCGAGGACGCCGACGATCTGGCGGTGATCTCGGCTGCGCTACAGGACGCGGTAACGCGCATCGGCGATATCAGCTGGGAGCGTCGCGGGCAGCGACTGACGATTGCCTTCAGTCGTTTTCGCTGGGAGGCGGCCGATCACGGCGGCGAGCGGGTCCTGGCCGCCCTGCAGCTTGGCGGCGTACAGAGCGTTCGGGCCCGCAATCTTCGACGCGAAGCGAAGAATGCCGTGCTTGAGCTGTTGGCTTTGAACTTCGAGGCCGGCGAGCCGCCGGGCGGTCGGGTATTGTTCGCGTTCGCCGACGGCGGTGATCTGGCGGTCGAGGTCGAGTGCGTTGACGCGGCCCTCGCCGATCTCTGCAGCCCGTGGCGGGCGCCGCATAAACCCGGTCACCAGACCTAAAACACGCAAGGGAGGCGCGATGCGCCGGTTCCACGTCGGCGAACCCGCGTTCGACGCCGACCTAGCGGCCTACGCCCGCGCCCCGCGTGGGATGCCGCAAGCGGTAGAGGCGACCGTGACGGCGATCATAGCCGCGGTTCGCGAACGGGGCCTTGAGGCGGTGTTGCGACTTGGCGCCGAGCTTGACGGGGTGACCCTTACCGAATCGGAATTGCGCCTGGATGAAGGTGCGATCGCCGCCGGGGCGAAAGCCTGTCCGGCCGATGTGAGGCAGGCGCTGCGCCTCGCCGCCCAGCGGATCGACGCCTATCACCAGCGCCTGAGGCCCGAAGACGGCGGGTTCACGGATGCGGAAGGGATCAAGCTCGGCTGGCGCTGGACGCCGCTCGACGCCGTCGGCATCTATGTTCCGGGCGGTCGCGCCGCCTATCCCTCGACGGTGTTGATGAACGCCATTCCGGCAAAGGTGGCGGGTGTCAAGCGGATCGCCATGGCCAGTCCGCCGGCTCGCCTCGATCCGGCGGTTCTGGCCGCGGCGCACGAAGCCGGAGTCACGGAAATCTGGCGAGTCGGCGGCGCCCAGGCGGTGGCCGCGCTCGCTTACGGGGCCGGTCCGATCCAACCGGTCGACAAAATCGTCGGACCGGGCAACGCCTATGTCACCGCCGCCAAACGCCAGGTGTTTGGCCAGGTCGGAATCGATTCTCTGGCCGGTCCCTCGGAGATTCTGGTCGTCGCCGATACCGCCAACGATCCGGCCTGGATCGCCGCCGACCTGCTTTCGCAAGCCGAACATGATCCCGACGCCCGCGCCGTACTAATCACCGACACGGCCGCCTTCGCCGATCAAGTCGAAGCGGAGATCGGCAGGCAGCTTTCGGCGCTTCCCACCCGTCAGGTGGCCGAGGCGGCCTGGCGCGACCATGGCGCGGTGATCATCGCGCCCCTGGCGCGGGCCGCCGAACTGGCCAACCTACTGGCTCCCGAACACCTTGAGCTGGCCGTCGATGGCGCGGAAAAAATGGCCGCCGAAATCCGCCACGCCGGGGCGATCTTTCTCGGCCGGCATACGCCCGAGGCGCTGGGCGATTATGTGGCCGGCCCCAATCACGTTCTGCCGACCAACCGCGCGGCGCGCTACGCCTCAGGTCTGTCGACCCTGGATTTCCTCAAGCGCTCAAGCCTGACCTCCTGTCCGCCTGCCGGATTCGCGGCCATTGCGCCGGCCGCCCATATCCTGGCCGAGGCCGAGGGGCTGCCAGCCCATGCGCTGTCCCTGGCGCTGCGCCTCGCCAACCCAGCCTGACTCCCTCGCCTTACCCCTTGCAGCTAAAGTGGAGGGGATGAGCGAGCATCGCCTGCATTCGGTCGATCTCGACGAGGATTCCCTCGGTGCGGCTTCGCGCGATCAGGAACAGGAGCGCCAGATCGCCATTTTTGACCTGCTTGAGGACAACCACTTCGTTCCGGATGGAGCCGCGGGCGGCCCCTACAGCCTACGCCTGGCGCTCATCGAGGGGCGGTTGGCGTTCGATATCGGCGGCCCCGGATATGAGCGTCGCCACTTGCTATCGCTCACCCCATTCCGCGGCGTCGTGAAGGATTATCACATGATCTGCGAGAGTTATTTTCAGGCGATCCGCAACGCCACGCCGCAACGGATCGAGACCCTCGACATGGGGCGTCGCGCGATCCACGACGAAGGCTCGCGCACGCTGCAGAAGCGACTGAACGGCAAGATCGAAACCAATTTCGAGACCGCGCGGCGGCTCTTCACGCTGATCTGCGCCCTGCACTGGCGCGGATGAAGCCGCCCCCCGCCATCCTGTTCGCTTGCGGCCTCAATCGCATCCGCTCGCCGATGGCGGCCGCGCTGATGCGCCGAATGGCCGGACCGGAAGCGCGCGTCGATAGTTGCGGCGTCGTCGCCGACCTGGACCTTTGGCCCGATCCTTTCGCCGAGGCGGTGATGATCGAGATTGGCCTCGATGTTTCCGGTCATGCCGCCAAAACCTTCGAAAATCTCGATCTTGAGGCTTTCGATCGCGTGATCTCCCTCAGCGCGGAAGCCCATCAGCGGGCCGTGGATCGCGTCGGAGAGGCTCGCGCCGAGTTCTGGCCGACCGCCGATCCAACCCTGGCGAGCGGATCGCGTGAGACTATCCTCAACGCCTATCGCGCCGTCCGCGACGAGCTGGCCGTTCGTATTCGCGAACGCATCCTCGACTAGATTGGGTCACGGCGGGGGCGCGTAGCCCTCGACGCGTACGAAGACGAAGCCGGCGGCCTTCGCTGCGGCCTCTCCCGCCGGGCCGGCCGTCAGCCAGTGATGACCGCTTGTCGGTTCGCGATATTGCCGCAAGGCGACGGCGCCGGGGTGGGGTTCGGTCCAAACGAAGCCCTGAGAGGCTTCGAAAATATAACCCTCGGCCAAGGCGTTTCGCTCTCCCTCGTCGGTGGCGGTGGCCAGGTGGTCGCCGCGATCCTCGTTCCAAAACAGTTTCAGCGGCGCTTCCCCCGGGCCGGCGGCGTCGAACACCCTGGCGAGGGTCTCACTGCGTTGATAGTGCGCGGTGGCGGCCGCCCGGGCCACTGAGGCCGATGCCAACGCCAAGTGGTCGCCGCGGGCCGGGTCGTCATAAGCGTCGAGGGGGCTGGTGGCCGTAGCGGCCGCTACCGCGGTCGCGGTGGTCGCTTCCGATCGCTCGGCCTCGCACTGATTGGGCGAACGCCAATAGGTGATGAGGCCGCCCTCGAAGGTTTGGCGCTGGCCGTCAGGGAAGTTCGCCGGTTCGGTGATCGGAAGGCCGAGCCAGCCGCTCGGTCCGCCGTAACTGAAATAGAGCCTCCAGATACAGCCGCTGACGGCGAAGGTTCGGCCAGCGTGGGGGCCACTGGCGTGCCACAGAATCATACCACCGATGAAATCGGCTTCATCGGCCTTCGATCCCTGCGGCGAGGTCGATCCTGGCGTCTCGTTAGCCGTCGGGCAGCCGAGAATTCCGGACTGGCCGCCCAGTTCGCTCCATTTGGCCAGAACTGGAGCGCTCAGGCGCATGCCGCAGGTGGCCGCTACGGCCGCTTCATCGGCCCTGGCTGCCGCCACGGCGGCCACGCAGCCGAGCGTGCCCATCAGCCAAAGAGCTCCGAGAGCCCCGATCCGCCCGGCCCAGCGGCCATCGACCTTGCTGTGTGACATGCGGTATGTTCCTGGATCGCACGGCTCGCGTCGCATGATCGCGCGGGCCGTGTGTCGTATGCAACGCCATAGAGGAACTAGATGGCGAAAGAAGACTTGCTCGAACTGCCGGGCACGGTAAGCGAGTTGCTGCCCAACGCGACATTCCGCGTCAAACTGGAAAATGACCACGAAATCATCGCCCATACCGCCGGAAAAATGCGCAAGAACCGCATTCGCGTGCTGGCCGGCGACAAGGTCCTGGTGGAGATGTCCCCCTATGATTTCTCCAAAGGCCGCATCACCTATCGATTCAAATAGAAAGGTCCAGCGTCAGTCGTGATGCGGACGTCGTGGTTCAAAAATCGGCGCCTGGTGGCGCTCGGCGGGGCCGGACTGGCCTTGGGCTCCGGCTTGGCCCTCGCTATCGCACTGGCCGAACGGCAGAATTCCAACGATGACGCCCCCCCGGCTTCTGTAGGCGGTCTCGTCGTTCAGACATCCCACGACGCGGTTGCAAAGCTCGATCCGGCCAGGCCGTTGCGCTGTTTCGTTGGCGGGCGCTTGATTGGCGAGCTGACAGTAATCGACTGCGCCAAACGCAATGGCGTGGCGACCGGGGCCCTGGATGTCGGGGTTGATTCCAGCGGCGGCCTGGCCGCCGCACGGACGCCGCCGGTCCAGACCCTGCCGGAGCCGCCGCC
>DATBOH010000048.1:0-16530 GCA_036553915.1 Caulobacteraceae bacterium
CGATGATCAGCACGTCGGGATAGTTGACCCCACAGGCCTTGACGGCGACCACCGCCGCTCCGGGCCGGGGCTCGGGATCGGCGACCTCGCGCACCACCAGGGTCTCCGGTCCGCCCGCCGCTTCGCTCAGCACCGCCCGCATCTCGCTCTTCTCCACCCGTTTCCCGGTATCGCCAATCGACGCTAATGGATGGGCGGAGCAGACGCAAAGAGCGCGAGGCGGCAAAAATGGATGAAGCAAGGCCGGCAATGGCCATCCACGGCGGCGCCGGAGCGCTGCGCGGCCGCGACTACAGCCGCGAGATCGAACATCTTCGCGGTCTGGCCGAGGCCGGGCGCGAACGCCTGAACGCCGGCGCGCCCGCCCTGGAGGTCGTGGTCGAGACGGTCGCGGCGCTGGAAGCCTCGGGACTCTACGTGGCCGGGCGGGGCGCCTCGCCCAACGCCGCCGGGGTCTATGAACTCGACGCCTCGGTGATGGACGGACCGGAGCGCCGGGCTGGCGCGGTGGCCGCCTTGCAGGGTTTCGCCGCGCCAGTCCGCGCCGCCCTGGCGGTGATGCGCGCCACCCCACATGTGATCCTGGCCGGCGAGGGCGCGGCCGCTTTCGCCGCCGAACAGAAGCTGGAGCGGATCGCCGATCCGGAAGCCTGGTTCACCCGCGTCGGCTGGTTCGACCGCACCGCCGAGGCGCTCGGCGTCGGCACGGTGGGCTGCGTCGCCCGCGACCGCGACGGACGTCTGGCGGCCGCCACCTCGACCGGCGGGGTGTTCAACAAGCGCCATGGCCGGGTCGGCGATTCGCCCATCCCGGGGGCTGGCGTGTGGGCCGACGACACCGCCGCGGTTTCCTGCACCGGCACGGGCGAGATGTTCCTGCGCGCCGCCGTCGCCGCTCAGGTGGCGCACCGCATGGCCTATGCCGGCGAGGACCTGGCCGGAGCGGCGGCCAAGGCGCTGGCGGAGGTGCGGGCGCTCGGCGGCGATGGCGGCCTGATCGCCATCGGTCGAACCGGCGATCCGGCGCTGCCCTTCATCTCCCAAGGCATGAAGCGGGCCGCCGTGCTCGCCGACGGGACCGTTCTCGCCGAGGTCGACTGAAAACTGAGCCGGCCTCTGCTATATTGACCCGGTGACCGAGCCCCAGAACCTTTCCGGCCTTACCCGTGGGCGGCTGGCCGCCGCTTTCGTCGATGCCGGCGTCTGCACGGCGGCCGAGGCGCGCATGCGCACCGCCCAGGCCTGGGGCTGGATCCAGGGTCGCGGGGTCACCGACTTTGCGGCCATGACCAACATCGCCAAGCCGGCGCGGGCGGCCATGGCCGAGCGCTTCACCCTGGCCCGGCCACAGATCGCCGAGCGGCTGCAAAGCGCCGACGGCACGATCAAATGGCTGATCCGCTTCGCTCCCGGCGTCGAAGCCGAGGCCGTCTATATCCCCGGCGTCGGCCGAGCCGGGGCGCTGTGCGTCTCCTCCCAGGTCGGCTGCACGCTCAACTGCACGTTCTGTCACACCGGCACCCAGGCCCTGGTCCGCAATCTGACCGCGGCGGAGATCGTCGCCCAGGTGCAGATCGCCCGCGACGACCTCGGCGAATGGGGGGCGCGTGAGGGCGAGCGGAAGCTCACCAACATCGTCTTCATGGGTATGGGCGAACCGCTCTATAATCTCGACGCCGTCGACGACGCCCTGGAGGTGATTTCCGACAACGAGGGGATCGCCATTTCGCGGCGACGGATCACCGTCTCGACCTCCGGCGTGGTTCCCAAGCTCACCGAGCTCGGCGAGCGCACTGGGGCGATGCTGGCGATCTCCCTGCACGCCACCAACGACGCCCTGCGCGACCAACTGGTGCCGCTCAATCGCCGCTATCCGATCGCCGAACTGATGGCGGCCATCCGCGCCTATCCGGGGCTCTCCAACGCCCGCCGCGTAACCTTCGAATATGTGATGCTCAAGAGCGTGAACGACTCCGCGGCCGAGGCCCGGGCCTTGGTGCGGCTGCTGGCCGGCGTTCCGGCCAAGATCAACCTCATCCCCTTCAATCCCTGGCCCGGCAGCCCCTACGAATGCTCGGCGCCGGCGACGATCGAAGCCTTCGCCGCCATCGTCAACAAGGCCGGCTACGCCTCGCCGGTGCGCACCCCGCGCGGCCGCGACATCCTGGCCGCCTGCGGTCAGCTCCGCACCGAAAGCGCCAAGCCGCGGGCCAGCGCCCGCCGCGCTGCCGTGGCCGCCTGAGCCAGATGCATCCGCCAAGGTGGCTCCTCTATCTTGGCGGGGCCGGCGCCTTGCTGGGCCTGGTGGTGGCCGTGCCGATGATCGGCAACCGGCCCGAGCGCACCGTGCCGCTCGGCCAACCGCTGCCGCGCGCCTCGCTACTCGATCCGGCCGTATGGGTCAGCGCCCCGCCGCCCGGTCCGGGGGCCGGCACCGCCTTTTCGGTCGCCGAGCGCGGCGTCTGGCTGACCGCCCGGCATGTGGTCGAGGGCTGCGGGCGGACGGTCATTGTCACCGCGCCCGGACGCGGGGTGGCCGCCGAGGTGCGCCTGACGCCCGGACGCGAGACGGCGGTGTTGTTGACGGCGGGCGGGGCCCCGGCTCTGCCGGTGGCCGCCGACCCGGTGCTGCGCCAGGGCCAGCGCGCCTTCCATCCCGGCTTCCCGCGCCAGAAGCCCGGCGAGGCGGCCTCGCGCCTGCTGCGCCGGGCCAGGCTTTGGGTCGGCTGGCGTGGGCTGCGGGCCGAGCCGGTGCTGAGCTTCGCCGAGACGGCCCGCGCGCCAGCCTGGCGCGGCAGTCTGGAGGGACTCTCCGGGGCCCCGGTGCTTGATTCGCACGGTGAGGTTCTGGGGGTGACGGTGGCCGAAAATCCGCGTCGGCGGCGGCTCTACGCCACCACCCCCGGCTCTCTGCGGGCCGCTCTCGCCACGGTCGGGGTGAACCCAAGCGCCAGGATCGGTCGGCCGCTCGACGACGCTGACTGGCCGGGCGCCGCCGACCGCCTCCGAGCGGCCTTGAGCGTCGCCGAGGTGGAATGCCTGAAGGCCTAGATCGCGGCCTCTGAGCGCGGGAACCGCGCCACCACCGCCGCCAGGATCATCGCCAGAACGCCGACCAGGCCGGCGTAGATGAAGAACACCAGATAGCCGGCCCCGAGCGCCTGCGGGGCGACGTGAGAGCGGGCCATGGCGTCGGCGAAGGCTCGGGCTGGCGTGTGGACGAAAAGCGCCTTGAGGCCCGAAAGCGGCCCGCCGGCCTCGATCGAGCGGGCGGCCGACTCGACGATCCGGCCGGACTGAGAGGCCAGGATCTTGCCGGGCAGGGAATAGAGCGATGAGAACAGCGCGTACTGGGTGGCGGTGAATCCGACCCCGGTCAGCGAGGACATATAGGCGATAAGGCAGGTGCCGGCGTAGGCCGAAACCACATTGTCGACGCCTATGGCGATGATCAGGTCGTGCACCTGCGGTCCCTGCACCGCCAGCCAGCCAAAGATGGTGTTGGTGATCGGCAGGGCGAAGGCGCCGACCACCAGAGGCCGGATGACGCCGAATCGGGCGATGGCCAGCCCGCCGACGAACACCCCGGCCACCGAGGCCAGGGCTCCGAACAGCTTGCGCACGCTGGCGATGTCGTCGAGGCTGAAGCCGAGATCGAGATAGAAGGCGTTCATGACGTTGAGCACGAAATCCGACAGGCGGTAGACACAAATCAGCGCCAATATGACCAGCGCCCGCTTGCCGAAGCGGTTGAAGAAATCGACCAGCGGATCGCCGAGGGCGTGGGCCAGATAGACCCCGGGCTTTGTCCGCACCCGAGGGACGGGCATGGCCGCCAGGGCCAGGACGGCAAAGCCGCTCAGAACAGCGGCGAGCTGCAGCCACACTCCATTGGGTTTGGCCGTCCAGGCGACGGCCAGGGCCTGGCCGGCATCCGCCGCGCCCAGCGCCTTCAGCCCGGCGGCGAGCAAATCGGCGCGGGCTCCCAGGCCCGAGCCGAGCAGCGCCATGGCCAGGAGCAGGATGGTGCCGCGTACGATCCATTCGAGGCCGTCGCGCAGCGGCGTGCGCGCCAGCCCGGCGGTGGAGATCGGCGGCACGGCGGCCTCCTCACCCCTGGGGGCGAGCAGCACGGCCACACACGCCAGGCTCATCACCGCGGCCATGGCCAGGTAGGCGACGTGCCACCCGACGCTTTGGGCGATGAACAGCGGGGCTGCGCCGGCGACCAGATTGGCGATCCGGAAGCCCCATTGATAGGCGGCGGCCATGGCCCCCTGCTTCGACATGGCGACCGCCTCGATCCGCCAGGCGTCGACGACGATGTCCTGGGTGGCCGAGGCGAAGCCGGTCAGGGCGGCAAAGATCGCCATCGCCCCAAGCCCGTGGTCGGGATCGCCAGTCGAGATCAAGACCAGCCCGACGATGATGACAATCTGCGAGGCCAGCATCCAGGCGCGCCGACGACCGAGCCAGCGGCTGAGGCCGGGGATCGGCCGCCGGTCGACCAGCGGGGCCCAGATGAATTTGAACGAATACGGCAGGGTGGCGAGGCTGAAGAGCGATATCGCCGCCAGCGACAGGCCGGCCGTACGCAGCCACGCCGACATGGTGTCGAAGATCAGGGAGTTGGGCAGGCCGGAGCCGAAGCCCAGGCCGAGCATGACCAGCACCGGTCGCTCGCCGAAGACGCTGAGCGCCGCGCCGAAACCACGGCGCTCTTGCCCGGCCCGCTCGCTCATCGGTGCGCCACCATGGCCAAAGTCATGAAGCGCGTCGCCGCGCCCGTCCAGCCGCTCAGAGGCCCTTGAGCGCCGCCGCGACCAGGGGCAGGCGATCGTTGCCGAAATAGAGGTCGTCGCCGTTCACGAACATGGTCGGCGAGCCGAAGCCGCCGCGGGCGATCAGCTCATCGGTATTGGCCTTGAGCTTGGCCTTGATCGTCGGCGCGGCGGCGCGCTCCAGCACATCGGGGCCGAGGCCGACCCCGGCGCAGATCGCCGCCAGCACCGCGTCATCGGATATGTCCTGGTCTTCGGTCCAATAGGCCTGGAACACGGCCCTGGCGAAAGCGACGAGGCGCCCCTCGGCTTCGACGACCAGACAAGCGCGCATGGCCTTGACGCTGTTGACCGGAAACACTGTCGGCGGAAACCTTATCTCCAGTCCGGCGGCTCGGGCCCAGTCGCTCAGGTCCTTGCGCATGTAGCGGGCCTTGGCCGGGACCGGATGGGCGCGGCCTTCATAGACGCTGGGATTGACGCTGTTGAACACGCCGCCGACCAGGATCGGCCGCCAGTTGATGCGCGCCCCGGCGGCCTCGGCTAGCGGTTGCAACCCCTCGAAGGCCAGCCAGGTCCAGGGGCTCGAGCAATCGAAGAACATCTCGACTGTGGCCGACATGCCGCGCTCCTCATCTTGCTCGGCTTGGGCGCCCGCCCTAAGCACAACCCATGCCAGCGGTGAAGTCAGATCCGGACCCCCGGCGCTCCGCGGTGGCCATGTACACCCTCCTGTCGGTGATGTTCATCAACATCATGGGGTTCGGGATCGTGGTGCCGCTGCTGCCGTTCTACGGCGCCTCGTTCCACGCCTCACCCTGGGAGATCGCGCTGATCTTCTCGGCCTATTCGATGGGCTCGTTCATCGGCGAGCCGTTCTGGGGCCGACTATCCGACCGGGTTGGGCGCAAGCCGATCCTGGTCTCCACGGTGCTGGCCAACTGCGCCTGCTACGGGCTGCTCGCCTTCGCGCCGACCATCTGGCTGGCGGTGCTGATCCGCTTTCTGGGCGGCATGGCGGCAGGCAACGGTTCGGTGGTGCAGGGCTATATCGCCGATGTCACGCCGCGCGAGCTGATGGCCGGGCGGATGGCCAGGCTGGGGGCGGCCTACAATGTCGGCTTCATCCTGGGGCCATTCGTCGGCGGAGTGCTGGCCAAGCCCTCGGCGGGACCGATCGGCTTCCAGATCCCATTGCTGGCCGCCTCGGCCCTAGCCGCCTGCTCGTCGGTCGGCATCATGCTGGCGGTGCGCGAAAGCCGTCGGCGTCTGGACGTCGAAGGGCCGGCGCTCAGTCGCTGGGCCGCGTTCGGGGTGGTGGCCCGCCACCCGGTGATGGGGCCCCTGGTGCTGCTGACCTTTCTGGCCGGTTTCGCCTTCAACGGCATCGAATCGATCTTCGGCCTCTGGGCCCAGCATCGCTTCGACTGGCAGCCGGTCCAGGTCGGCCTGTGCTTCGGGATTTCCGGCATGGTCGCCTCCCCGACCCAGTTCCTGCTCACCGGAAGCCTGTCGCGGCGCTTCGGCGAGGCGCGCATGCTGGCGTTTGGCATGGCCGGCACGGTGATCGCCATGCTGTTGCAGCCGTTCGGCAACGGCGGCTGGGAGACCTATTCGCTGATGGCGATCAGCGCCCTGTGCTCGTCGGTGGCCTTCCCCAACACCGGCGCGCTGCTGACCCGGGCCATAGAGGGTGGCAACCAGGGCCAGATCATGGGCCTCAACAACGCCGCCAGCGCCCTCTCGCGGGTGCTCGGGCCGCAAGCCGCCGGGCTGGTGTTTTCGGGGATCAACGCCAACGGACCGTTCTTTCTCGGCGCGGCGATCGTCGCCCCAGCCGCCCTGCTGGCCCTGGTAGCCGGTCGGGCCACGGCAGCCCGGGAAGCCAATGAGGCCCGGGCGTCCAGGGAGGCGATCGCCTGAGCCGCCCCGACCACGTCTTCGCGGTCCTCGCCTATGGCGATTCGCCGTTTCTGACCGGCTGCCTGACCTCGCTGACGGCTCAGATCCGCTCCTCGCCGATCCTGGTCTGCACCTCGACGCCCTCGCCAACGATCGCAGCCGCGGCGGCCGCTGTCGGAGCGGCGGTTCGCATCAATCCCGAGCGCCGCGGCATTGCCGCCGACTGGAACTTCGCCTACCGCGCGACGGAGGCGCGCTATGTCACCCTGGCGCATCAGGACGATATTTACGCGCCGGCTTTCGCCGCCCGTAGCCTGGCGCTCTTCGACGCCTATCCCCAGGCCGCCGTCGCCTTCACGGGCTATGACGAGATCGACGACGCCGGCGCGCCGCGGCGCTCGAAGATCAGCTTCGCCAAGCATGCCCTGGAGGGCGCCGCGCTCGGGCAGGCGCGCCTGCCGGGTAGGGGCCGGATGCGCGCCTTTCTGGCCCTGGGAAATCCCCTGCCCTGCTCCTCGGCGACCTTTGACCGCGACCAGCTCGGCGATTTCAGCTTCTCCGACGCCTGGCGCTCCAATCTCGACTGGGACGCGTGGCTGCGCCTGATCGAGGCGGGCGTGGCCATGGCCCGAACCCCAGAACGCCTTGTCGGACGCCGTCACAACGCGCTCACGGCCACATCAGGATTGATCAGGGATGGCGTTCGCCGGGCCGAGGACCTGGCCATGTTCCGCCGTCTGTGGCCGGCGCCGCTGGCCGATCTGATCGCCTTCGCCTACAGAGCCGGTTACAGCCGAGGCGCGGAGGGCGCTTGACCGTACAGTCCGCCATCGCCGTTTCCTTCGTGATGCCGTGCCTGGATGAGGCGCAGGCGCTGCCCGTGTGCATCGCCGCCATCCGCGACGCCGAGGCGGCGATCGCCGCCGCCTATGGCCTGAGCTGCGAGATCGTCGTCGCCGACAATGGCAGCACCGATGGTAGCCAGGGCGTGGCCAGGAGCCTGGGCGCGCGGGTCGTGACCGTTGCCGACAAGGGCTATGGCGCGGCGCTGCAGGGCGGCTTCCGGGCCGCGCGCGGCCGCTATCTGGTCATGGGCGACGCCGATGGCAGCTATGATTTTCGCGAGGCGACGGCGATGATCGGAGCGCTGATTGAAGGCGCCGATCTGTGCATGGGCTCGCGCTTCAAGGGCGGCATCAAGCCCGGGGCCATGCCGTGGAAGAACCGCTATATCGGCAATCCGGTCCTGACCGGGATTCTCAACCTGCTGTTCAAGGTCCAGGTGAGCGACGCGCATTGCGGCCTGCGCGCCCTGACCAAGGCCTGTTTCGAGCGCCTGCATCTGACCGGCCCGGGCATGGAATTCGCCAGCGAGATGGTGATCAAGGCGGCGCTGCGCGGCGAGACCATGGCCGAGCGCCCGGCCACCCTGTCGCCGGACCTGCGCGGACGGCCGCCGCACCTCAGGCCCTGGCGCGACGGTTGGCGCCATCTGCGCTATCTGTTCATGCTCAGCCCGGCGTGGCTGTTCGCCCTGCCCGGCGCGGTGGCCAGCGGCGCCGGCCTTTTCATCCTCGGCAGTTCGGCGATCCATTTCCTGGTCGCCCGCCGGGTCCCGTTCTTTTTCGGCAACTATTGGGATGTGTTCGCCAGCGCCCTGGTGGCGGTCGGTCAGATCGCCTTGATCCTAGCCTTGGCCAGCCATCTGCAGGGCGTGCGCGAGGGGTATCGCAAGGCCCCGGGCTGGTTCGAATGGCTGGCCCGCTGGATCACCCTGGAGAGCATGATTCTCACCGGCGCGGGCCTGGCCGGCCTCGGGGCGGCCGATCTGATAGCCGTCTTCGTGGCCTGGAACCGGCATCTGCTGACCCGCGCCGACTCGGTGTTGTCGGTGGTCGTCGGCACCCTGCTGCTCAGCCTCGGGGCCCAGACTGGCCTTGGCGGTTTCCTGTTGGCGATCATCGGCGGTAACGCCGCCCGCTTCATTCCGCCGCCGGAGGAGAGCCCGGCCCCCGATCATGGCTGAGTTCGATCTTGCCGGCGACGGCGTCTCTCCGCTGCCGCGCGCGGCCCCGATCAGCGGCCTGGGCGCTACCCTGGCGTTCGGCTTCGGGGCGCATTTTTTCATCGCCCTCGTCAACATCCTGGCGACCCCGATCCTGCTCAAGCTGATGGGCGTCGAGGCCTATGGGCTGGTGGCCTTCTTCCTGGTGCTGCAGGGCTGGATGCTGCTGTTTGACCTCGGCATCTCGCCGGCCCTGGCGCGCCAGCTTTCGCGTTACCGCGCCGGGGCGATCGACGCGGCGGCGGCGCGCGGACTCATGGCGGCCGCCGAGACCGTCTTCATCGGCGGCGGCGTAGCGGCCGGACTGGTGCTGGCCCTGGCCAGCCCGTGGATCGCCGTCCATTGGCTGCACAGCGCCACCTTGAGCCGGCACGAACTCGACCTCTCGCTGCGCCTGATCGCGGTCCTGCTGGTGTTTCGCTGGCTGACCGGCCTCTATCAATCGGCGCTGGTCGGGCTGGAGCGCCAAAATCTGGTCAATGCCTTGGCCGCCGCCTCAGTGGCGCTGCGCTACGGCGCCGCGGTGGCCGCCCTGGCGCTGGTCGCCCGGACCCCGGCGATCTTTTTCGCCGTCCAGGCCGCGTTCACCGTCGCCGAAGCGGTGATCAGCCGGCTGCTGCTCGGCGGGGCCATGCCGAAGGCCAGCGCCAGGCCGGATTGGCGCGGCCTCAAGGCCGAATTCCGCTTCGCCGCCGGTCTCACCCTGGCCTCGGCCGCCGCCACCCTGATTGGCCAGGCCGATCGGCTGGCGCTCTCGCACGCCCTGCCGCTGACCGAGTTCGGCCTGTTCGGGCTGGTGGTGCAGATCAGCGCCGGCATCACCCTGGTGGTGCCGCCGTTCGCCCAGGCCTTTCAGCCGCGCCTGACAAGCCTGCTGGCGCGCCACGAGCAGGCCGATTTCGCGCATGTCTATCGCCTCGCCTCGGGCCTCATCCTGGCCCTCAGCGTCGGCCTGGCCGGAACCATCGCCGCGCAGCCGGAATGGGTGGTCTGGGCCTGGACCGGACGGCTAGACGCGGCCCGGCATCTGGCCCCGGCGCTCAGCCTCTACGCCGCCGGCGGAGCGATCGCCGCCTATCTGTTCGTGCCCTTCCTGCTGCAGTACGCCCAAGGCAAGGTGCGGCTGCATGTGATCGGCAATGTCGCCTTCGCCGTCGTCTGGGTTCCGGCCGCGGTCATCGCCGCCTTCCGATGGGGACCGGTCGGCGCTGGGGCCGTGTGGCTGATCGGCAATCTGCTCTATCTGCTCCTGTGGACGCCACGCATCCACAAGGCCCTGCTCTCCAAGGCGGAGCGGCGCGGCCTCGACCTTGGTGTTTGGCTACGCGGCGCGGCCCTGGCGGCCCTGCTGGCGGCGACGCGATATCTGCCGCTCGGCGTCGCCAGCCGACCGGCCGCCTTCGCCGCCCTGGCGGTCATCAGCCTAGCGGTCACGGCTCTGGCCGCCGCCAGTTCGCGGGAGATCTGGACCTTCGCGGCCCATCTGCTCATGCCATCGCGGCGGCGATGAGCGCCCGGGTCGCGGTTCTGGTCTCGACCTACAATGGCGAGGCTTTTCTGCGCCAGCAAATGCAAAGCCTTCTCGACCAGACCGGCGTCGAAATCGAAGTGTTCGCTCGCGACGACGGCTCCAGCGACGAAACGCGAAGTCGCCTGGCCGAATTCGCCGGCCGCTGGCCGCGGCTGGCGGACGTCCCCGCCGGCCCCAATCTCGGTCCGGCGCAAAGCTTCCTTTGCCTGTTGACGGCGGCTCCAGGCGATTTCGACGCCTATGCCTTCTGCGACCAGGACGACGTCTGGGCCCCGGACAAACTGGCGCGGGCGGTGCGGCTTCTCGCCGTCGGCGGCGATCGCCCGGCGCTCTATTGTTCGCAGGTCGACCTGGTCGACGCCGACCTGAAGCCGCTGGGGCCCGGACCGGCCAGGCGCGACGTCCGCTTCGAGCATTTGCTGTTCGAGAACATCGCCTTCGGAGCCACCGTGGTGATGAACCGCGCCGCCGTCGCCCTGATCCGCGCCCGCCCGCCCAAGTCCGGGGCGGCCATGCACGACTGGTGGTGCGCCCTGGTGGTCTCGGCCCTCGGCGAGATCGTCTATGACCCCGAGGCGCGGCTTAAGTACCGCCAACACGGCGCCAACACCGTCGGCCAGGCCAAGGGGCGGGTCGGCGAGCTCCTGAGGCTGTGGCGGATCTTCTGGCGCGACCCGGCCCGCTTCTGGCCGGTGCATGCCCAGGCGACCGAGCTGCAGCGCCTGTTTGGCGACCAACTACCGGCCGAGCGCAGGGCCTTTCTCGACCGCTTCGTCGCCTCGAAGGGCTCGCCCAGCCACCGTCTCCGCTACGCTCTGGCCGGTCCGATCCGCCGTGAGCGCCTGTCAGGCGCGCTGGTCGCCCGGCTGATGATTGGGCTTGGCCTCTACTGAAGGACACAGCCGGCCTTCGGCACAGCGGCGGCGGGGGGTTGCGCTATAGGCCAAAAGCCTTTTTCAAGCCCGCCCCATGCGGCGAGCCCAGGCCCGTGCAGGCATCCCATCCGGCGGTGGCGGCAAAGTCGCCATTGTCGCCAGAGGTGATATCGTTGCAGGCGGCCCGATCGGCATAGAGCGAGGGTTGCACTGGCCCGATTGGCTTGCCCGCCAGAGCCTGCAACCGCGCCACTATGGCGGCCCACAGCGGCGCGGCGGCGCTGGTGCCGCCGATCACCAGATCGCTCCCATCGACCCGGACCTTATAGCCGGTGGCCGGATCGGCGTCGGCGGCGACGTCGGGCACCCCGCGGCCGCCGAGCGGCTGGCGCGCGCCGGAGCTGGTGACCGCGGTGAGCCCCTTCTGCCAGACCGGAACCGCGAACTGGGTGCTCATCCCGCCGCCGCCGGCGCCCCCGCTGGCCCCATCGTTCCACACGCTCTCGCTGGCGATGGCCGATCCCGAGGCGGTCAGGCGGGTGCCGCCGCAAGCCAGGGCGTGGGGGCTGGAGGCGGGAAAGTCGACGTGGTCGGCGCCGTCGCCGACGCCATCGCCGGAGCCGTTGTCGCCGCTGGCGACGCAGACCGTCACCCCCAGCATCGCCGCCGAAGCCATGGCCTGATCGAAGGCGGTCATCGCCTGGGCCGTCCAGCTGCTTTCCGGGCCGCCCCAACTGATCGAGATGACCGTTGGCTTGTGAATGGTGTCATGCACGGCGCTGGTGAGGGCGTCGAGGAAACCGGCGTCGGTATTGGGGGCGAAATAGACCACGATGCTGGCTGCCGGCGCGACAGCGCCGGCCACCTCGATGTCGAGCATCACCTCGCCGTCAGGGCCGTTCGCCGAGCCGGACGGCTGGTTCTTGGCCCCATCCACGAGCACCGCCGAAACCTTGGGCGCGGTCAGGCCCAGGCCCTTGAAATAGGTGGCTAAATCCGAGGCCACGTAACCGCCGCCAAGCTCGATGACGGCGATGGTCTGGCCGGCCCCATCACTGGCTGGGATGCCGTATAGATCAGCGACCTGATTGGGGTTGAAGGCGGTCAAGGTCGCGGCCGCCGGCCTGAACAGGCGATGCTGGGAGCGCGCCTGCGGCCGGTTGTCGAGCCCCAGAACCGCCTCGACCACGCCGACCAACCCGGGGGGCAGGCGCACCGGACCCTCGCGACCGCGAAACTGGCGCTGGCCAGTCTCGACCTCCCGCAAATTGACTCCGAAGGCCGTGGCGAATTGGCCGGCCTGCCCTTCCAGCCGCAGGGTGCGCCGGGCGGCGTCGCACTCAATCACGGCCAGGCCCTGGGCCTCGGCGAAGCGCTCGACAGCGGCGATATCATCGGGCGCGGCTGAAAATCGGGCTGCATAGTCGGCGCGGCTCAGGGGCGGCGTCTCGCCGCTCATGCGCGAGGCGACGCACCCCGCCCAATCGGGCGGATGGCGCAGTAGCACGCTGACCTGGATGCGCTGGTGATCGGGACAGGGGCCGATATCGCGGGCGGCGATCGGGAGCTGGCGCTCGCTGCCGGCCAGGGGATGGATTGCCATCACAGCCTCCTTAGCCCCCGAGCCGCCAGTCTATCAGCGTGGAAGGCGGGCCGCCATGCGATCAGCGGCGACGGCCAGCCGCGGCGTAAATGGCCGCTCCCAGGCCGATAAGCACGCCCGAGGCCACCAGGAGCTTGAAGACGCTCCCCAGCTTGTCGATCACGTCGCCGCCCGGAACCAGCGTGGCGGCGACCGCCGTCAGGGTGACGATGAGACCCATCGCCGCCAGACCGCGGCGGCCGGCTGGACCCCCGGGAGCGGTCCACACGCCCCGCTCGGCGGCCCCGTCCAGACGCAGATAGGCGAGGAACAGGAAGATGAACGGCAGGGTGTAGGAAATCACGCTCATCGAGACCAGGAAGTCGTACGCGGCCTTGACGCTCGCTCCGGCCTGGCTGAGCGCCACCAGGACCACCACGGCCACGGCCTGGACCAGGATGGCGGTGGTCGGAGCCCCCGTACGCGCGTCCTTGCGGGCGAAGGCGGTCGGAAAATAGCGGTCGACGCCGATTACGAACGGCAGCCGCGCGGCGATGCCGAACCAGGCGCTGTAGCCGCCCAGCATCGAGAGGCCGAGCAGCAAGGGTGGCAGAGGCGCGAGGCCTTTCAGTCCCAGTCGCGTGAGGCCGATGGTGTAGGCGTCCGGCAGGCCGCCGAGGCGCGATGCGGCCGCCGGCGGAAAGATCGCCAGCATCGCCAGGGTGCCGGCGATATAGAGCGCGAAGACGACAACGCCGACCAGGACGAGCGCGCGGACGATCTGCTTCACGCCGCCGGCGACATCGTTGCGCAGAAAGGCCAAGGCTTCTGGACCGCCATAGGCGAAGACCATGATCGACCACAGCGCCGCGCCATCGGCGGTGATCGGCGGGGCGTAGTTGGCCTTCGTCAGCGAGGTCGCCGAACCGAAGCGTAGGGCGGCGGCCGCCCCAATCAGCAGCAAAATCGCCAAGAGCGCGAAAGTCGCCAGGCTCCCGAAGTTGGTCAGCCACTTGCCGGTCCCCATGCCCCGCCAGTGCAGTAGGGCGACCACGATCGCTATGGTCGAGGCGATGACGGCGAAAACCCAGGGGTCGGCCACCAGCTTGACCGCACCCGGGCCGGCGGCGGCGGCCAGGGTGTTGACGATGAAATACAGGACCCCGGAGAAGAACGGCAGGTTGCAGGTCCAATAAAGCCAGCCGGTCATGAAACCGGCAAAGGGGCCAAGGGTGCGGCCGGCCCAGTCGTAAAGGCCGCCTTCGCCAGGGAACCGACCAACCATCTCGGCGGTGGCGGCCACCAGCGGGGCCATGAAGCCGATCATGGCCAGCAGCCACAACGGCAGCGAGGCTGGTCCGGCGGCCGCGGCGTAAGGCAGCCAGCGAATGCCGAAACCGACCGCCACGGCATAGAAGGTCAGGTCCCAGAAGCGAAGCGGACGCCCGCTCATGAAGCCTCGATCTCTTCACGGGTGACGGTCCAGGCGCCATCGATCCAGGCGACGATTTCGTGTGCGCCGGGATGATCGAAGGCGGCGTAGCGCTGCCGAAGGCGCGCCTTGGTCTCGGCCGACAGGCGATCGAGGCCGTTGTCCTGGAGCCGGGCGATATCGGCATGCACGAGAGCCCCGAGTTCTGGCCCAAGGACGGTGGCGCAGGCGCGAGCGGTGGCGGCGCCATAGTCGTAGACCTCCCCGGCGGCGTAGCTCTCCGTCAGGGTCAGGGCCGGAATGCGGCTCAGCACCGGCTGGTTGGCCGGGTTGACGGCGTGACCGGCGAGATGCGGCGCGAGACTGGCGGGCCGGCCGGTGAAGCCGCGCAGATGCAGCGCCTGGCTCATGATCGGGCCGTCGTTGACCGGATAGTTGTCCCAAAGCAGCGGCGCCCGCCTCAGGGTTTCGGCGACGCGTTGCAGGTGCGCTGGCGAATAGGCGCGCGAACACACCTCCTCGCCGGTCCAAAAGATGGCGACGGCCCGGTCGAGGCCGGTCCCGAGCGCCTCCAGGTAGCCCTCCGGACGGCTTCCGAAGGCGCGGTCGAGGAGCGGATCGTCGCTGTAGTAGGTCGGGCAGAAGATCAGTCTGAGACCCGGGGCGCGCTCGCCGATCCAGTCCATGATCCGGATCTGCGACGCCGCCAGTTCAGGCAGGTCGCCGCGCATATCGTCGAACAGGATGGCGAGATCCATCGCCCCGACGGCGGCGATGGCGTCCAGCTTCGCGGCCAGATCGGCCTTCGCCCGCGCATCAAAGTCGCGATAGAGCTCGAACGGCGAAAGGCCCATGCCGAAGCGAACACCGTGGGCCCGGCACTGCGAAGCCACGCGCGACAGCTCCATGGCGTGGGCGTCGCGGAACGGTTCGCGCCAGCGCCGGCGCAGGAAGGCGTCGGCCTTGGGGGCATAGAGATAGAAGCCGTAGCCGTGCGGGGCCAGGAAGGCGATGGTCTCGGCGCGCTCATTGGCCGACCAGGGCCGGCCGTAGAAGCCCTCGATGAGGCCGAGCCGGCTCACGTGCGCCAGGTCTCAAGGGCCGGGCCGAGAGCCGCCTTAAGCGGCCCCAGCCAGGTCTCGAAATGGCGCCAGTGGTCGAGGCCCTCGCGAAAGATCGGCTGGCGCACCTGTTCGGAGCTGGCGGTGCGCACGGCCCGGTCGGTGGCGTGGAAATTCAGGCAAGCCGGCTCGAAACCAAGGTCGAGGGCGCCCAGCAGCCGGCGGATCTCGGCCTCTGGATTGGCGACCAGATCCTCGTGGATCACCCGCACCACGCGACCCGGTTCCAGGGCGTCGAAATGGCGCATCAGGCGCAGATAATCGGCGTAGTAGCGCCCGATATCGCCAAGCTCGTAGCTGAACGCCTGGCCGCGGGCGAAATGCTGCTTGAAGCACGAAAAGCCGGTCGCCATCGGATGGCGCCGGGCGTCGATAACGCGAGCCTTGGGCAGCGCCAGGCGGATCAATCCCAGGTGCTGGAAATTATTAGGCATCTTGTCGATGAACAGCGGCTTTCCCTGCTTGCGCTGAATCTTCGTACGATCCAGGAACGTCTGGCCGATGCGGGCGATGTCTTCGGCGGCGAGTTCGCCAAGAACCTCCGGATACGGAGCGCCGCGGCCGCGGCGGGCGGCGCGGCCGAATTCCCGGGCGATGGCGCCGATCTCGGCCAGCTCCATGGTGCCCTCGACCGCCGAATGGCTGGCGAGGATCTGCTCGACCAGCGTCGAACCCGAGCGGGGCAGTCCGAGGATGAAGATCGGGTCCGGGGCCGGCGCGCCCCAATCGGCTCGGGCAGCGAGGAAGTCGCGCGTGAACAGCACTGTGGAGCGGTCAACCAGACCGGTGAGCTCGCCTGGGTCATAGGGCGCCTCCTCCCGGCGCAGCCGCGCACCCTCGGCATAGTGGCCGAAAGCGCCGGCCCAGTCGCCCAGGTCCTCCAGGGCCTTGCCAAGTGCATAGTGGAGGTGAAAGCGGTCCTCGCCGACGATCTCGGGCCGCTTAAGCTGCGCCTGCATGGCGGCGATCTCGGCAGCGTCGAAGCGTTGGGTCTTGAGGTTGGCGAGGCTCCAATAGGCGTCGCCGAGTCCAGGTTCCAGGGCGATGGCGCGGCGATAGGCGGCGACCGCCTCGGCGCGCTTACCCTCGGTTCGGCGCGCATGACCGAGGCTCAGCCATACGCCCGGCTGATTCGGGGCCCCGGCCAACGCCTCCTCAAAGATCGCCGCGGCGGTGGCGTAATCGCCAACTAGGCCCAGGCAACTGGCGTGCAGCACGCGCCAATTCGGTTCGGCCGGATC
>DATBOH010000062.1:0-7572 GCA_036553915.1 Caulobacteraceae bacterium
CCCCGGCGGCGTTGGGCGAGGCGCCCCGCCCGGCCACGTAGAGTCCCGAGGCTTCCAGCGCCGCGACCGTCTCGACCACGACCTCCAGGGCGGGCGCGCCGGCGTTCAGGCGTCCGCGCCCGGCCTCGGCCAGACCGCGAAGATGTTCGATCTCGCGGCTGTAGTCGCGGCCGCGCAGCGCTCCGGCGCCGCCGTGGATGGCCATCGCCGGCCTTGCTTCGTCCATCTTCGCCGCCTCGCGCTCTTTGCGTCTGCTCCGCCCATCCATTAGCGTCGATTGGCGATAGCGGGAAACCGGTGGAGACGAGCGAGATGCGGGCGGTGCTGAGCGAAGCGACGGGCGGACCGGAAACCTTGGTGGTGCGCGAGGTCGCCGATCCCGAGCCCCGGCCCGGAGCGGCGGTGGTCGCCGTCAAGGCCTGTGGGGTCAACTATCCCGACGTGCTGATCATCGAGGACCGCTATCAGTTCAAGCCGCCCCGGCCGTTCTCGCCCGGCGGCGAGATCGCCGGCGTCGTCACCGCGCTCGGCGAGGGCGTGAGCGGCCTCAAGGTTGGCGACCGGGTGCTCGGCAGCACCGGCAACGGCGGCATGGCCGAGGCGATCCGGCTCGACGCCGCGCGCCTGACCCGGATCCCCGACGCCATGCCGTTCGACGAGGCGGCCGCCTTTCTGATGACCTATGGGACCTCCTACTACGCCCTCAAGGACCGTGGGCGCCTGCAGGCCGGCGAGACGCTGCTGGTGCTGGGCGCGGCCGGCGGTGTCGGCCTGGCCGCGGTCGAACTCGGCGTCGCCATGGGCGCGCGGGTGGTGGCCGCCGCCTCCAGCGAAGAAAAGGTCGCCCTGGCCAAGGCGCGCGGGGCGAGCGAGGGCGTGGTCTATCCCTTGGGCCCTTTCGACAAGGATGGCCGCAAGGCCCTGGCCGAACAGTTCAAGGCCGCCTGCGGGCCGGCCGGCGCGAATCTCGTCTATGACGCGGTCGGCGGCGACTACGCCGAGGCGGCGCTGCGGGCCATCGCCTGGGAGGGCCGGTTCCTGGTCATCGGCTTTCCGGCCGGCATCCCGCAGATCCCGCTCAACCTCGCCCTGCTCAAGGGCTGCGATATCGTCGGCGTGTTCTGGGGCGCGGCGACGGCCCGGGATCCAGCTGGCCACAAGCGCAATGTCGCCGAGTTGATGGACCTCTACGCCGCCGGCAAGGTGCGCCCGCACGTCTCCGAGCGTTTCCCGCTCGAGCGCGCCGGCGAAGCCATCGCCCACCTGGCCGGCCGCAAGGCGCTCGGCAAGGTGGTCGTGACCATGGAGCGGCTCTGATGGCGGGACGTCTGGGCGGCAAGGTCGCCCTGATCACCGGCGGATGTTCGGGGATCGGGCTTGGGACTGTCGAGGCGTTCATCGCCGAGGGGGCCCAGGTGGTGGCTGCCGACATCCAGGACGACAAGGGCGCCATGCTGGAGAAGCGCTTTGGCGATGCCCTGCGCTATCGCCACTGCGACGTCACCGCCGAGGCCGATATCGTCGCCGCCTGTAGTCTGGCCGAGACCGAATTCGGCGGCCTGGACATTCTGTTCAACAACGCCGGCCAGGCCGGCGCGCCCGGCGGGCTCGAGACCCTGACCGGCGAAGGCTGGGACAGCGTCTTCGCCTTGCTGGTGCGCGGGCCGTTCCTGGGCATGAAGCATGCCCGGCCACTGATGCTGGCGCGCGGCGGCGGCTCGATCATCAACACCGCCTCGGTGGCCGGCTTGCAGGCGGGCTGGGGGCCGTTGGCCTATTCCGCCGCCAAGGCGGCCGTCATCCACATGAGCCGGTGCGCGGCGGCCGAGCTTTCACCGCAGCGCATTCGCGTCAACGCCATCTGTCCGGGGCTCATCGCCACCTCGATCTTCGGAACCGCGCTGGGCATGCCGCGCGATGGCGCCGATCAGCTCGCCGCCCTGGTGGCCCAGAACGCCGCCATCGCGCAGCCGATTCCGAAGCCGGGTCTGCCAGCCGACATCGCCGCGGCGGCGCTCTATCTGGCCAGCGACGAGTCGGCCTTCGTCACCGGAACCTATCTGCTGGTCGACGGCGGCCTGACCATCGGCTCGCGGCACGCCTGGGATCCGCAGGCGCCGTCTCCGTTCGGTCAGATCTTCGGGATGACCGCCGAGGAGTTCCGAACGACCATCGGCGCTCAGTGATAGAAGACCTGGCCGCCGACGCGGGCGATGCGGTGCAGGCTCGAGGCCCAATAGGGACGCATCCAGGCGGCGTGATAGTGGGTAGCGGCCAGCATCGGGGTGTAGACGAACCCGCCCAGCGCATCCTTGGCGATGCTGTTGGCCCGGTCCCAGGCCTCGGCGTTGTCGGGCGGACGCAGCGAGCCATCGCAGACGAAGGTGAACTGACAACTCTGGCCGCGCTCGGCGCCCTGGTAGACGACGCCGCAGACGCTGGGCGCAAATTGCGGCAAGCGGGTGCGGTTCATGACCACCTGGGCGACGGCGCGCTGGCCGTCCTGGGCCTCTGAGCGGGCCTCGAAATACACCGCCTGGGCCAGGCAGGTCTGCGGATCGGCGCTCATCAGTCCGGCCCCGGCGAGGAACGGGTGGTTCGATAGCACCCGCGCCCCCGACCACACCGCGCCCATGGCGACCGGTGCTGCGGCGTCTTCATCCAGAGGTTTGAGTTGACCCTCTTCGAGGGGCCGCAGCGCCGCCGAGGGTTGGCCATCCGATCCGATGGCCTGGAGAACCCCAGTGGCGGCGGGCTCGGCCGCCAGCGCTGAAAAAGCGCTCAGCAGCGTCAAGCCCGCCGCCAAGCCCCCGAGCGCCCCCGCTCCGGCCCGAAAGTCCAATTCGTCGCCCCCACGCAACTCAAGGCGTGTCCGGACTATGAGCGCCTGGGCCGTGCATTCCAAGCCATTTTGCGGATTTCGCCACGATCTGGCGACGATTGGCCGCAGCTGTGGCTGGCATGCCTCGGGGCCTAGTCCTCGACAATGGTGGCCGGGCGGTCGTGGCCATCGGCCACTTCCTCACGCCAGCGGCCGTCGGCGTCTTCCCAGCTGATGCCGGTGGTCTCGCCCGGCGCCTGCTGCTCGCGGGCGGCGCGCCGGGCCGCAGCCCGAGCCGCGTCATGACTTGGGAAGGTCTCGGAATAGACGCCGAGAGCCCGATAGGCCCAGCCGCCGTCGTGCTCGACAATCTCGTAGGTTAGGACATTCATCGCGGCATTCCTTCGTTTTCTTCGAGCATTGTGCCCATACGCTCACGGGAATGAGCAATTCCTTTCCCATGGAACGCCGCCACTGGCAGATTTGACCGGCAGCACCGCTTCAGGGCTGCACAACGCAAGCACTTTTCCGCCGTTCCGGCCTAGCCTTTTCGACGATGGATGGCGATTTTCCGCACCCCGAACGATCGGCGCCGCGCGCGGCGCTGGCGGCGATCGCGCCCTACCAGCCGGGCATGAGCGTCGCCGGGGCCCGCAGCCGCCATCCCGGGCGCGGCTTCGCCAAGCTATCGAGCAATGAAAACCCGCATGGGCCGAGCCCCAAGGCTCTGGCCGCCGCCGCCGCCGCCCTGGCCAGCGCCGCCACCTATCCGGACTCCCGATCGGCGAGCCTGAAGCGCGCCCTGGCCGCCCATCTGAGCGCCGATCCGGCCAAGATCGTGGTCGGCCCTGGATCTGAGGCGCTGATCGACTATTTCTTCCGCGCCTATCTTGGCGAGGGCGACGTCCTGCTGCTGTCGCGGCCGACCTTCCCGAGCTACGAGATCTTCGCGCGCTCAGCCGGTGCGGCGATCCTCGATGTGCCGCGCCGGACCGACTTTTCGCTGGATGTGGAAGGCGTCATTGCCGCCCTGGCGTCGGCGCCCAAGGCCTTGGCCCTGTGCAGCCCCAACAACCCGACCGGCAATCGCACCCCCCGCGCCGACCTGGCGCGGATCATCGCCGCGACGCCGCTCTCCACCGTCATTCTGATGGACGAGGCCTATGCCGAGTTTCATGGCGAGGCCTCGGCCCTGGCGTTGCTTCAGAGCTGGGGCGGAGTGTTCCTGCTCACCCGCACCTTCTCCAAGGCTTATGGCCTCGCCGGCCTGCGGATCGGCTATGGCCTGACCTCCGATCCCGAGGTCGGCGAAGCCTTCGACCGTTTGCGCCCGGCCTTCAATCTCACCAGCGCCTCGCAGGCGGCGGCCGAGGCGGCCCTGGCCGATTCCGGGCATCTGAAAGCCGGTGTCGCCGCCGTGATCGCCGAGCGCGAGCGACTGCAGGTCGGCCTCGCCGCGGCGGGAATCGCTTACGTTCCGTCGGAAGCCAACTTCGTTTTTGTCCGTGCACCCGTCGCCCTGGAAGCGACCTTCGAGGCGCTGCTCGTGGCCGGCGTCATCGCCCGCCCGATCCCCTTCGGCGAAGGCTGGCTGCGCATCTCGGTTGGCCTGCCGCAGGCCAACGACGCGGTCGTCGCCGCCCTGGCCGCCCTGGCGCGATGAGCGAAGCCGGCTACTGGCGCCGCGTCGCCCATCTGGTGCAGCTTTCGCGCGCCCTCGATCGGCTCGAGGAAGAGATTCTCGTTCCGCAAAAAAAGATCCTCTATCAGTTCTCGGCCCGCGGCCACGACCTCGCCCAGGTCATGCTTGGCCTTGAGCTCGGCCACCGCCATGACGCCGTCTGCGGCTATTACCGCTCACGACCGCTGCTGCTGGCGCTCGGTGTCGAACCCGCCGAGGCGCTCGGTTCCTCAATGGCCCGGGACGGCGGCTATTCCTCTGGTCGCGACATCGGAGCGGTGTTCAACTTTCCCAATCCCGAGGGGGCCTCGGCCCTGCCGATGTGCGGTGGGGTAGGGGCACAGTTCACCCCGACCGCCGGATGGGCGCAGGCCCTGCGGCACTATGGCCAAACGCTCGGCGACAAGGCCTATGACGGAGCGATCGGGGTGGCGCTGGGCGGCGACGCCTCGGTGGCCACCAACGGCTTCTGGTCGGCCCTGACCATGGCCGCGACCCTGGCGCTGCCGATGCTGTTCTTCATCGAGGACAACGGCTGGGGGATTTCCGTGCCCGGAGCGATGCAGACGCCGGGGTCCGACATCGCCGCCAATCTGGCCAGCTTTTCCGGCCTGAACGTGCTGTCGGGCGACGGAACCGATCCCGAAATGGCCCGGCGACTGATCCGCCAGGCGGTGGCATCGGTGCGGGCCGGCGATGGCCCGGCCCTGCTGCGTCTGACCGTGCCTCGCCTGGAAGGTCACAGCTTTCAGGACACCCAGGCCTATAAGAGCGAAGCGACGCTGGCGGCCGAGCGGGCCCGCGACCCGCTGCCCAAGCTGGAGGCGTTCGCCGTTCCCGCTCACCTTGAGGCGGCGGAATGGGCTCAGATCGCCACCGAAGCCGGCATCGCCGCCGAGGCCGCCCAGGCGCTCGCCGAGGCGCGGCCGCCCCCGGATCCGGCCAGCCTCGCCCGCTTCGTGTTTTCCGAGCCGGGCGCGCCACAGCGCATGGGCGGGGCGCGCGCCACCGGCGGCGCAAGCTTGAAATTCAGCGACACGCCGGCCGCGACCGGCCAGCGGATCAACATGGGCGCGGCCATCCGCCGGACGCTGGAGACCGAACTGGCCCGCAACCCCCGCCTGCTGCTGTTCGGCGAGGACGTCGGCCCCAAGGGCGGCGTGCATGGGGTCACCCTCGGCCTTCAGGAAAAGTTCGGGGCCGAGCGGGTATTCGACACCTCGCTCTCCGAGGAAGGGATCATCGGCCGGGCTGTCGGCATGGCTCTGGCCGGCCTGACGCCGTGCCCGGAGATCCAGTTCCGCAAATACGCCGATCCGGCCGCCGAACAGATCAACGACGCGGGCACCCTGCGCTGGCGCACCGCCAACCGCTTCGCCTGCCCGATGGTCGTGCGCATGCCGGTTGGCTTTCTGCGCTGCGGCGATCCGTGGCACAGCCAGACCGATGAGGTCCGCTTCGTGCACGCGCCGGGCTGGAAGGTCGCCGTTCCCTCCAATGCCCAGGACGCGGCGGGGCTGTTGCGAGCCGGCCTGCGCGGCGACGACCCGGTGATCTTTCTCGAACATCGGGCCCTGCTAGACGGGGCGTCGGCGCGCCGGCCGTGGCCGGGCGACGACTATGGGCTGGAGTTCGGCCGCGCCCGCACGGTTTTGACCGGAGAGGACATCACCGTGGTCGCCTGGGGGGCCATGATCGAGCGGTGCGAGGCGGCGGCGCGCGCAAGCCGCCATTCAGTCGAAATCATCGATCTTCGCACCCTCATGCCCTGGGACGGCGAGGCTGTATTGGCCTCGGTGAGGCGCACGCATCGCTGCCTGATCGTCCATGAGGATTTGCGCACCGCCGGGTTCGGGGCCGAGATCGCCGCGGTGGTCGCCGACGAAGCCTTCCTTGACCTCGACGCCCCGGTCGCCCGCCTCACCCACCCCGATCTGCCGAGCCCGCACGCGCCGGTGCTGCTGGAAGCGGCGCTCCCGTCGGTAGCGGCGATCGCCGCCAAGATCGCCGAACTGGTGGGGTTCTGATGCCGAGGTTGGCCGATATCTTGGTCCCGGTCGAGCAGGAGGGCTCTGAAGCCGTGGTCCGGGCCTGGCTGAAGCGCGTCGGCGAGGCAGTGGCCGAAAACGAGCCGGTGGCCGAACTGGAGACCGACAAGGTGGCGGTGGAGATCGCCGCTCCCGTGGCCGGCGTGCTCGTCGAGCAATGCCTGGCGGCCGACGCCGAAGCGGCCCCCGGCGCGGTGCTGGGGCGCATCCGGACGTCAGACGGAGCCCCGGCCGAAGCCCAGGTTCCCGATAGCCGCGAGCCAGGGCCAACGCCAAGCCTGGGGATACCCGGGTCGCCGAAAACGCGCGCGGCCGCGCCGGATGAGGAACGGATCGAAACCCGGCTTTCGCCATCGGTTCGGCGGCTGATCCGCGAAAGCGGCCTCGACCCGGCGGGGCTCGCAGGGTCTGGCCGGGCCGGCCGCCTGACCCGCGCCGACGTCGCCGCCGCCATGGCCGCCGGACCCACAGCGCCTGCGCCGGGCGGCGTTCGGATCGTCCCTCACGATCGCATGCGCCGCCAGATCGCCGAGCACATGAGCCGCTCGGTCGCCACCGCCCCTCACGTCACGTCGGTTTTCGAGGCTGACTTCTCGGCCGTGCTGGCGCACCGCGCGGCTCAGAAGCTCGCCGGCGCCGCGCCGCCGACCCTCGGCGCCTATGTGGTCCTGGCCGCCGCCCAGGCGATGGCCGCCGCCCCGGCCATCAACAGCCGCTGGTATGACGATCGCCTGGAGATTTTCGACGACATCGATGTCGGCGTCGGCGTGGCCCTCGGCGACAAGGGACTAGTGGTTCCGGTAATCCGGCGTGCCCAGTTGCTTTCCCTGGCCGAGATCGCCGAGCAGCTCGCCGACCTGACGGCCCGCGCTCGAGCCGGCCGGCTGCGCCCCGCCGACGTTCAAGGCGGAACGTTCTCGATCTCGAACCATGGCGTCTCGGGCTCGCTCGTGGCCGCACCGATCATCATCAACCAGCCGCAATCCGCTATCCTCGGGGTCGGCAAGCTGGAAAAGCGGGTG
>DATBOH010000084.1:0-2369 GCA_036553915.1 Caulobacteraceae bacterium
GCTGGCCCAGGCGCGCTCCTGCGGCCAGCCGTCGCGCGGGCTGACAAGCCTGAGGTCGCTAAGGCCGAAGTTGGCCATGACCCGCGCGGCCGCACCGATGTTTTCGGCCAGCTGAGCGTCCTTCAAAATGACGCACGGAGAGTTCATCGGCCTCGCCATAGCTCAATCCGCCTGTGCGCGGATATGATCGCCGGCATCAGCTCAAGAGAGATTCGTTTGCGTCTTCGCCTTCCAGATCGCCGGTCCGTGCTCATCGGGACCGGCGCCGGCCTGCTGTCGGCCTGCCAGCCCAAGGCGGCTCCGCTGGCGCAAGGACCGGCGAGGCTGGATACCGGCCGCCTCACCAGCGTCTTCACCGTCTTTGCCCAGCGGGCGCGCCCGGCGGTGTTCGGCTTCGGTGTCGCGCTGCTCGACCACGATCTGGCCTGGGTCAGCAGCGCCGAGGCCCGTTTTCCCCTGCAGAGCGTCTTCAAGGCGTTCCTGGCCGGCGCCGCTCTCGCCCAGGTCGATGCGGGACGTCTGCGTCTCGATAGCCGGATCATCGTGAAGCGAGAGGATATCGTCCCTTGGAACAGCCCCGTCGCCGAGGCCTGGAGGGGCCGCGACATGAGCTTGCCGATGGTCGATCTGCTGGCTCTGGCGGTGCAGCAGAGCGACAATGTCGCCGCCGATGTTCTGATGCGCCAGATCGGCGGTCCGGCGGCGGTCACCACCTGGCTGCGCGGCCTCGGCGTCGGCGGCGTCAATGTCGATCGCTATGAGACCGAACTGCAGCCGGCGACGCATGGCCTGGGCCCCTTCCAGCCGGCCTGGGCCGATCCCAAGGCCTGGATGGCGGCGCGAGACGCCGTGCCGGCCGCCGACCGGGAAGCGGCCATGGCGAGCTATCTGGCTGACCCGCGCGACACCGCGACCCTGCCGTCAAGCCTGGATTTTCTCGTCCGGCTGGGCCGCGGCAAGCTGTTGACTCCCGCCTCCACCCGCCTTCTGCTGCGGCTGATGACCGACTGCGAGACCGGGGCGCACCGCCTCAAAGCCGGCTTGCCGGCCGACGCAATCCTGGCCCACAAGACCGGGACTTCGGCGACCGATCTGGGCATCACCCCGGCCACCAACGATATCGGCATCGTCACCCTGGCCAACGGACGCCAGTTCGCGCTCGCCGCCTATCTGGCCGGCTCGACAGCGACCGAGGCGGTGCGCGAAGCCATGATCGCCGAGGCTGCCCGCCTGGCGGCGGGCTGCGTAAGCTGATGACCCTGCAGGTTTTCGGCCATCCGTTCTCGTCGTTTTTTCAGAAGGTCGCTGTCGCGCTCTACGAGAAATCGGTTCCCTTCGAGCTGCGAATGCTCGACCCGCACCACCCCGACAACGCCGCCGAATTCGCCAAACTCTCGCCGCTGGGGAAATTTCCGCTCCTCGTCGACGGCGGCCTGACGATCGCTGAAACCTCGATCATCATCGAGCACATCGACCGGCGCTGGCCGGGCGAGACCAGGCTCATTCCCAACGATCCGGATCTGGCGATGGAGGTCAGGTACCTTGACCGGTTCTTCGATCTCTATCTGAACATGCAAATGCAACGGGTTGTCGGGAACGCCCTGCGCAAACCTGGCGAGCGCGACCCTCTCGGCGTCGTCGAGGCCAGGTCCGTGCTTGTGCGCGCCTACAGGTGGCTCGATCAGCGCCTTGGCGGTCGAGCCTGGGCGGCTGGCGATGACTTCAGCCTTGCCGATTGCGCCGCCGCGCCGGCGCTGTTCTACGCCGACTGGGTCGAGCCGATCGATCCCTTGCTGAGCACGCTGAAGGCCTATCGGACGCGCCTGAATGAACGTCCGTCAATGGCCCGCGCCATCGATGAAGGCCGTCCTTATCGGCCACTCTTCCCGCTCGGCGCGCCAGATCGGGACTGACGCCGCCTATTTCGAGAGCGCCGGAAGAAGGACCAGGTAGTAGCTGATCGCCGGATCGATATTGGCGACCGGAATGCGCTCGTTAAGGCCATGGGCGAAATCATCCGAGGCCTTGTTGAACACCGGACTTGCGCCATAGCTCGGTACGCCGTGCGAGCGGAACCACATGCTGTCGCTGGCCCCCGACGCCATCGACGGAAACACCGGCACGCCGGGATAGACCGCCGCTAGCGCGCTGGTCACCGCGGCGATGAAATCGGGCCGCATCGGAGAGGCGTCCGTCGCCACCGAACCGACGGTGACATCCTTGAAGCCGATTCCTGGATCGGCGGCCACCCGCGCCAGCTCGGCCATGATGTCGGCCGGCTTGCGCCCCGGAAAGATGCGGCAGTTGATATTTGCCGTGGCCCGCTGCGGTAAGGCGTTGAGCGCGTGGCCGCCGGCGATCTCGGTGGC
>DATBOH010000116.1:0-5541 GCA_036553915.1 Caulobacteraceae bacterium
GGACCGAACTGCCCGGGTGTTCTGACGCCGGGGCAGTGCAAGATCGGGATCATGCCAGGCCAGATCTTCAAGCCCGGCTCGGTCGGCGTGGTGTCGCGCTCCGGCACGCTCACCTATGAGGCGGTGTATCAGACCACCCAAGCCGGTCTTGGCCAGACCACCGCGGTGGGCATCGGCGGCGATCCGGTCAAGGGCGCCGAGTTCATCGAAATCCTTGACATGTTCCTGCACGATCCGGTCACGGCCTCGATCATCATGATCGGGGAAATCGGCGGCTCGGCCGAAGAGGACGCGGCCGAGTTCCTGCGCGGGCACAAGAAGCGCAAGCCGATGGTGGGGTTCATCGCCGGCCGCACCGCGCCGCCCGGGCGACGCATGGGCCACGCCGGAGCGATCATTTCCGGCGGACAGGGTGGGGCCGACGACAAGATCGCCGCGATGCAGGCGGCGGGCATTTGCATTTCGCCATCGCCGGCGGCGCTTGGCCAAACCCTCGCGGAACTGCTCAACGCCTAAGGGCAATGCGCTTGCGAAGGCCAAGGGGTTTCTGATCGCGTGGCTAGAGGCTACATATGAGCGCTTTGTTGTGGCGCCCGATGTTGCGGCGCACCAAACGAGACCACGATGGCGGATGATTCAGGCCGGTTGAACGAGATACTGGCCGAGACCTCGTTTCTGTACGGCGGCAACGCCGGCTTTGTCGAAGACCTGCAGGCGCGCTGGGCCAACGACCCAAGCTCGGTGGAGCCCTCGTGGGCGGCGTTCTTCACCACCTTGGCCGATGCTCCCGATCAGGTCCGCCGCGCCGCCGCCCCGCCGCCCTGGGCGCCGGTTCCCGCGCCGGCCCAGCGTCCGGACTGGCTTTCGGCCCTCGACGGCCTGTGGCCGGCGGTCGAGGCCAAGCTCAGAACCAAGATCGGCGAGCGGACCCCGACCGCCGACGCCGAGGAGGTGCGCGCCCGCACCCTGGATTCCTTGCGCGCCATCATGCTGATCCGCGCTTACCGCATGCGCGGCCACCTGAAGGCCAACCTCGATCCGCTGGGCATCGCGGTGACGGCCGGAGACGCCAGCGAACTCGACCCGGCCAGTTACGGCTTTGCCGACGCCGATTTCGATCGGCCGATCTTTCTCGACTTCGTGCTTGGCCTGGAGACCGGCACGGTCCGCGAGATTCTCGCCATCCTCAAGCGCACCTACTGCGGCACGGTCGGCGTCCAGTACATGCACATCTCCGATCCGGCGGAGCGGGCGTGGCTGCAGCAGCGCATCGAGGGCAAGGACAAGGAAATCAGCTTCACCCCGGAAGGCAAGATCGCCATCCTCAAGAAGCTGATCGAAACCGAAAGTTTCGAGCGCTTCCTGGCCAAGCGCTATCCTGGGGCCAAGCGGTTCGGCATCGACGGCGGCGAATCGATGGTTCCCGCCCTGGAGCAGATCATCAAGCGCGGCGGGGCCCTGGGCGTCCAGGACATCGTCATCGGCATGCCGCATCGCGGCCGGTTGAACGTCCTGGCGGCGGTGATGGCCAAGCCATATCGGGCGATTTTCCACGAATTCAGCGGCGGATCGGCGATGCCCTCGGACATCGAAGGCTCCGGCGATGTCAAATATCACCTCGGCGCCTCGTCGGACCGCGAGTTCGACGGCAACGCCGTGCACCTGTCGCTGACCGCCAATCCGAGCCACCTCGAGATCGTCAACCCGGTGGTTCTGGGCAAGGCGCGCGCCAAACAGGCCTTCGAACTGCGCGCCGACCCCGGCCGCGGTCGCGGCCATGTTCTGCCATTGCTGATGCATGGCGACGCCGCCTTCGCCGGCCAGGGTGTGGTCGCGGAATGCTTCAACCTGATGGGCATAAAGGGCTATCGCACCGGCGGCGCGGTGCATTTCATCGTCAACAACCAGATCGGTTTCACCACCAATCCGCGCTACTCGCGCACCAGCCCCTATCCTTCGGACACCGCCCTGATGGTCGAGGCGCCGATCTTCCACGCCAATGGCGATGACCCCGAGGCCGTCACCTTCGCGGCGCGGGTGGCCACTGAATACCGCCAGCAGTTCGGCAAGGACGTGGTCATCGACATGTTCTGCTACCGGCGGTTCGGCCACAACGAAGGCGACGACCCAACCATGACCCAGCCGATCATGTACCGGCTGATCAAGGACCACCCGACCACGCGCGAGATCTACGCTCGCCGCCTGGTGAGCGAGGGCGTGGCCAGCCAGGCCGAGATCGACGGTTGGGTGCGAGAGTTCGACGCCTATCTCGACAGCGAATTCGCGGCCGGCGAGAGCTGGCATGCCGACAAGGCCGACTGGCTTGACGGCAAGTGGGCCGGACTGGCCCTGCCTGACGGGGAGGAGCGCCGCGGCGACACCGCCGTACCGCGCCAGAAGCTGCTCGACCTCGGTCTGAAATTCACCGCCATTCCCGAACGCATCGATGTTCATCGGACGGTCAAGCGGGTGATCGAGGCGCGCCGGCGCAGCCTTCAGTCCGGTCAGGACATCGATTGGGCGACGGCCGAGCATCTGGCCTTCGCCACCCTGCTCGATCAGGGTTATCCGGTGCGCCTGAGTGGCCAGGACAGCGTTCGCGGCACCTTCGTTCAACGCCACTGCGACATCATCGATCAGAAGACCGAGGAGCACTACACCCCGCTGCGTCACCTGCGGCCGGGACAGGCGCACTTCGAGGCGTTGGATTCGGCCTTGTCGGAAGAGGCGGTGCTCGGCTTCGAATACGGCTTTTCGCTCAATGAGCCGCGCACCCTGACGATGTGGGAAGCGCAGTTCGGCGACTTCGCCAACGGCGCCCAGGTCGTCATCGATCAATTCATTTCTTCGGGCGAGCGCAAATGGCTGCGCATGAGCGGCCTGACCATGCTGTTGCCGCACGGCTATGAGGGCCAGGGCCCGGAGCACTCTTCGGCCCGCCTGGAGCGCTATCTGCAGCTCTGCGCCGAAGACAACCTGCAGGTGGTCAATTGTTCGACCCCGGCCAACTATTTCCATGTCCTGCGCCGGCAAATGCTGCGCGAGTTCCGCAAGCCGCTGATCCTGATGACCCCGAAGTCGCTGTTGCGGCACAAGAAAGCGGTCTCGAGCCTGGCCGATATGGCGGAGGGCTCATCCTTCCACCGGGTTCTGCAGGACGATGCGCAGTGGGGCCGCCACACCAGCATCAAACTCGCTCCCGACGAGAAAGTCCGGCGCGTAATTCTATGCTCTGGAAAGGTCTACTACGACCTGTTGGACCACCGCGAGGCGATCGGGGCGGGGGACGTCTATCTTCTGCGACTGGAACAGTTCTATCCCTGGCCGATGCGCTCCCTGACCGCCGAACTGGGCCGATTCCCGGCCGCCGAGCTTGTCTGGTGCCAGGAGGAGCCCAAGAACATGGGTGGCTGGACCTTCGTCGATCCGTGGCTGGAGCTGACCCTGGCCAGGCTGAAGGTCGACGCCACCCGCGCCCGCTACGTCGGTCGCCCCGCCACCGCCTCGACCGCCGCGGGGGTGATGAGTCGCCACAAGAAGGAGCTGGACGCCTTCCTCGCCGCCGCCTTCGCCTGACGCACGCCTCAATTATCGCGACCGCCGGAACCGCGGCGGCGCCTGGGAGCCGACCATGACCGACATCATGACCCCCGCCTTGGGCGAATCCGTCGCCGAAGCCACGGTGGCGCGCTGGACCAAGAAGCCAGGCGACGCGGTCGCCCGCGACGAGGTTCTGGTCGAACTGGACACCGACAAGGTCAGCCTCGAGGTGGTCGCGCCCGAGGATGGCGTTCTGGCCGCCATCGATGCGGGTGAAGGCGCCACCGTGACGCCGGGCCAGAGGCTGGGCCAGGTGAAGGCCGGCGCTGCGGCGCAGGCTGACGCGGGAACGCCCCCGGCCGCCGAGTCCAAGCCGCCGCGCGCCGCATCGCCGCCGCCCGCGCCACCCCCGGCAACGCCCGCGCCGGCCGCCGCGCCCGCCGCCCCCTCGGCCCAGCGCATCGCCACCGAGAGTCACGTCGATCTGACGGCCGTCCGCGGCACCGGCAAGGACGGTCGAATCACCAAGGCCGACGCCCTGGCCGCGGTCGAGGCGCTGTCAAAACGCCCGGAACCCCAGCCGGCCCCGGCCCGGCCGCTCGACGTCCGTGAAGAGCGGGTGCGGATGACCCGGCTACGGCAGACGATCGCCAAGCGGCTCAAGGAAGCCCAGTCCAACGCCGCCATGCTCACCACCTTTAACGAGGCCGACATGAGCGCGGTGATGGACCTGCGCAATCAGTACAAGGACCTGTTCGAGAAGCGCCACGGCGTGCGCCTCGGGTTCATGGGCTTTTTCGTCAAGGCCTGCGTGGCGGCGCTCAAGGACGTGCCGGCCGTCAACGCCGAAATCGACGGCGCCGACCTGATCTATAAGAACCACTATGACATCGGTGTCGCGGTCGGGACCGATCGCGGCCTGGTCGTGCCGGTGGTGCGCGACGCCGACAGTCTCAGCCTGGCCGGCATCGAGAAGGCGATCGCCAGCCTCGGCGCCCGGGCCCGCGATGGCGCCCTGGCGCTTGAGGATTTGCAGGGCGGCACCTTCACGATCTCGAACGGGGGCGTCTATGGCTCGCTGATGTCGACGCCGATCCTGAACGCGCCGCAGTCGGGAATCCTCGGCATGCACAAGATCCAGGAGCGGCCGGTGGCGGTGGACGGACAGGTGGTCATTCGCCCGATGATGTATCTGGCGCTGTCCTACGACCATCGCGTCGTCGACGGCCAAGGCGCGGTGACCTTTCTGGTCAAGGTCAAGGAGCATCTTGAGGATCCGCAGCGGTTGTTGCTGGAAGTGTAAAAACATTCCCGCGCGCGGCCCCGCTTCGCCTGACGAGACCAGCATGAAGCTTACGCACCGTCAGCGGGCCTCCTGGCTGGCGCATCTCTACAAGGCGGTGGCCTTGCAGCATCATCGCGAGCTGATCCCGCTGTTTGCGCCGCACGTGCCTGAAGACGCTGTCGTGCTCGATGTCGGCGCCCATGCGGGTCAGTTCGCCAAGCTGTTCGCCCGGATGGCGCCGCGGGGCCGGGTCTACGCCTTCGAGCCCTCCGCCTATGCGCGCTCGATCCTGGTTCCGGCGCTGCGCCTCAATGGCCTTGCCAAGGTGACGGTTGTCGCCGCCGGGCTTTCGGATTGCGCCGCCCAGGCTGTGCTGCACACACCGCTCAAGCGTTCATCGGCATGGGGCTACGGCACGGCCCATCTGGGGGCGTCTTCAGGCCGCGAAGCCGATCTGCCGGTGCGGCTGGAGCGACTGGACGATTTCGTCGCTCACACCGGCCTTGAGCGGCTGGACTTCATCAAGGCCGATATTGAGGGTTGGGAGTTGCGCGCCTTGATCGGCGGCGAGGCGAGTCTGAGGCGCTTCCGGCCAGCGCTCTACCTCGAAGTCGATGATGCGCTTCTGATCCGCGCCGGCGATGACGCGGCAAAGCTGTTCGCGTGGCTTTCCGAGCGTGGCTATCATGCCTACAAGACGCCGGTTCTGGAGCCGG
>DATBOH010000170.1:0-6398 GCA_036553915.1 Caulobacteraceae bacterium
AGGTACACCACCCCGGCGACCGTGGCGAGACCTTGAAGCCTATAGATAGAGCCCCCGCGATGGACACAGGTCGGCGATCAGGCAGGCGGTGCATCTGGGTTTGCGGGCCACGCACACATAGCGGCCATGCAAGATCAACCAATGGTGGGCCCGCCGCCGCCGCGACTTGGGCACGACGCGCATGAGATCGGCCTCAACCCGCTCCGGCGTCTTTCCCGAAGACAGCTTCAGGCGATGCGCGACTCGAAAGACGTGGGTGTCGACGGCGATCGCCTCTTCGACACCGAGCTCATTGAGCACGACACTGGCGGTCTTGCGGCCGACACCGGGCAAAGCTTCAAGGGCCGCCCGCTCCAGCGGCGCCTGGCCGCCATGGCGATCGATGAGAAGGCGTGACAAGGCGACAAGATTGCGGGCTTTGGTGCGATAAAGACCGATGCTCGAGATCAAGGGTGTGATGCCGCTCTCGCCGAGTTCGAGCATCGCCTGCGGCGTCGGGGCGCGGTCGAACAGCACGGCCGTCGCCCGATTGACCGAAACATCGGTGGCCTGGGCCGACAAAACCACGGCCGCCAGCAGGGTGAACGGCGACGAATAGTTCAGTTCGGTTCGCGGTTCTGGGCAGGCGGCGGCGAAACGATCGAAGATCTCTGCAATGCGCCGGCTTTCCTGGGTGGTCCGGGTCATCACTGGCCCCACGACCGATTGAGCCCGGCGTTCAATCTTCGAGCCGGCTGTCGGCGTCGAGCAGGAACCGACGCTCGCTGACGCTGACCGTCGCCAGCCGCACTTTCCGCCACGACAGACGGTGGATGGCGCAGGGCCCCAGGCTGCGCAGGGCGCGGGCATGGGCCGGCACCCCATAGCCCTTGTGGGTGGCGAACCCATAGCCGGGATAGGCGTCA
This sequence comes from Caulobacteraceae bacterium, assembly GCA_036553915.1. GTDB lineage: Bacteria > Pseudomonadota > Alphaproteobacteria > Caulobacterales > Caulobacteraceae > Acaudatibacter. The sequence continues at coordinate 906 of DATBOH010000170.1, forward strand.
TCGAGCGTCACCATGAGCCGGTCGCGGGCGGTCTTGGCGAGAATCGAAGCGGCGGCGATTGACGCGCAGAGACCGTCTCCGCCGACTACCGCGCTCATCGGGCAGGGGAGCGAGAACGCATAGTCGCCATCGACCAGCGCGAAGGCCGCCGTCTGGCTGAGGCCCTCCACCGCCCGCCACATCGCCAGACCGGTGGCTCCCAGCACATTCAGGGAGGCGATTTCATCCACCGAGGCGAAGGCCACCGACCAGGCCAGCGCCTGGGCCTTGATCGCCGCTTCCGCCACTTCGCGCTGGCGCGGCGTCAATCGCTTCGAGTCATCGATACCCTCAATTCGCGACCGAGGCGGCAGGATGACGGCGGCCGCGCATACCGGTCCGGCCCAGGGACCGCGGCCGGCTTCGTCGACGCCGCACACCGGCGATGGGCTGGCGCGCTCCATGCGCATATGCACGCGGGGCCGGTTCATCCCAGCGCCGCCACTTGGCGATGCCGATAGCAGCCGATCCAATGGTCGTTCACCATCCCGACGGCCTGCATGAACGCATAGGTGATGACGGGCCCGCAGAAGCGGAAACCCCTGGCCTTGAGAGCCCGCGACATTTCCTCCGCCAGGGGCGTGGAGGCCGGGACTTCACTGATCTCGGGCCAGGCATTCTGGATGGGGCTATCGCCAACGATGCCCCACAGAAATGTGGCGAAGTCCTCGCCGCGCTCGTGCATGTCGAGCCAGATACGGGCCCCGGAAATGGCCGCCTCGATCTTGGCGCGCGAGCGCACGATGCTGGCGTCGGCCATCAGCCGCTGCCGATCGCCATCGTCGAACCTGGCGACAAGCTCGGGATCGAAACCGGCGAAGGCGGTCCGAAACGCATCGCGCTTTCGCAAGATGGTGATCCACGACAGGCCGGCCTGGAAGCCATCCAGAACCAGCTTCTCCCACAGAGCGCGCGAGTCGTATTCGGGAACCCCCCATTCGAGGTCATGATAAGCCTCGTACAGGGCATCTCCGGGCGTCGCCCACCGGCAACGGCTGAGACCTTCCTGCATGCGTATCCTTAACGTCGCTGACTTCAACTGGATGACGGGGTCTGAATCCCAGACCGCCAATGTTTCGCTGTTTGATATCTGCCGCAAGTTCAGCCTGGCGGCAAACCGCGCCAACCATCTGGTGGTGGAATTTTCAGATCGGGCCGTAGCCCGTATGGGCGCCGTCTTTCGTCCCCCTTCGGGTCCAAGCGGCCGGGCCGAGCGCCGCTTTCTGCAGGTCGTCGATGAACTGCGCCCGGAGCTCATCCTCTTGCATTTCGCCGATCGGATCGGAAATCCGGCCCTTGTCGAGGCGCGCAAGCTCAGCCCCGGGGTCGTTATCGCCGAAGTGAATATCGACCCGATCGATGATCCCAAGAACCATCGCCGCCTCGCCGGGAGGGCGGATGTGCTGGATGGGCTGTTTGTGACCACGGCCGAGCCAGCGCTGGGCGCTTTAGTGGGGCGCGGGGGGTTTGCCGCCTATCTCCCCAACCCGGTCGACGCCGCCATCGAAACCGGGCGCCAGTTCGCGGCCCGCACCACGGCGTTCGATCTGCTGTTTCCGGCCGGAGACGCCCGGCCCCGAGAGGTCGGCGATCAGCGCCTGGCGCCGGCGGAGGCGGTCCGCCGCCTCAAGCAGTCGCTGCCTGAGATGCGGGTCACGGCCCCCGGCGTCGGCGACGAACCGAAGGCGCGTGGAATCGCTTACTTCGACGCCTTGTCCTCGGCGCGATTGGGTTGGTCATTGTCGAGGCGGGCCGGTCTGCCACTCTATGCGTCCGATCGCATGGCGCACTTCTTTGGCTGGGGCTTGACCGTGCTTCTCGATCGCCGGGCCGGGTTCGATCGCTTCTATAGCGACGACGAGTGCGCCTTTTATGAAGGGTTCGACGGTCTCGTCGCCCTCACGCGCAAGCTCCTCGCCGATGATGACGCCGCGCGGGCGATGGCGCAACGCGGCTGGTCGAAGACCTGGGCGCTTTTCGAGAGCGGCCGGGTGTTCGCCTATGTGCTGGCGCAGCTCGGCGATGAGGGCGGCGCGCGGGGCTACGAATGGCCATGCGAACGCTGGGGACGTTGAAGGCGGCCATGGGGCCTGAGCTGGCCCTTATCGCCCCGGAACGGCGGCTTCCATCCACGGCGGAAAATCCGGCGCCCAGGGCCGTTCGTCGGTCAGTCGCCGCTCGCCGGCGCCCAGCCGGTCGAGGCGCAGAATCGCCATGGCGCGCCCGGGTTGGCCGGAAAGCGCCAGTCCGGCCCGAAGATCTCCGGCCAGCAGTTCGCTACCGGGCGCCGGCGCGTCGCCCTGGAAAGCGATGGGCGCCATGCGAGTCTTGATCGCCCCGCGGCGCTTCATCCGCGATGTGGTTTCCTGTCCGACGAAACACCCCTTGGTGAAGTCGATGCCGTTCAAGAGGTCGAAATTGGCTTCGATGGGATAGGTCTTGTCTGAATCGAAATCGGCGAATCCAGGAACACCGAGCCGCAAGCGATGGGCGTCGTAGTCGCCAGTGGCGGTCACGCTCGCGTCAGCCACGCCGTAGCGACGAAACCCGATTTCGGGCAAGCGTGGATCGCGCGCCCAGCCGTGACCAAACTCTGAGCTTCCCCACGCCGCGCAGACTACAAGCTGGCTGGCCTCGACCGTCACCTTGGCCCGCAGGCGATACATATTGAGGCGCTCCACGAGGAGATCGCGCATCGGCGCCGGACAGTCGAGCAGGCAGCCGCCGTCGGCCGCCACGACGAACAGATCGACCAGCAGTCGGCCCTGAGGCGTCAGCAAGGCTGCGAAGCGCACCTCGCCGGGGGTCACGCCAAGCATATCCTGAGTCAGCAGGCCCTGGAGGAAGTCTCGCCACGCCGGGCCGTCCACCTTGACGACGGCGCGATCGCGAAGGACGGCATGACCGATTTCCATGACCGCTAATGTGGCGGCGGTCGCGCTTTGGCGCCAGGGCCGCCGAAGCCTATAGAATCCCGGCAGATGACGTCCAGGCCGTTCCCCATCCTGTTCATTGCGCCGAGCCGCATCGGCGACGCCGTGCTGGCATCGGGACTGGTGAAGGTTTTGGCCGATCGCATTCCACAGGCCCGCTTCACCTTCGTTGGCAGCGACCTCACGGCGCCCCTATTCGCCGATGCGCCCGCCCTGGATGGCCTCATCGCCATGGAAAAGCGCCCGCTTTCGCAGCACTGGCTAGGGCTGTGGTCCAAGGCGCGCGCGGTGCGCTGGGGCTTGATCGTCGATCTGCGCGGCGGCGCGATCTCAAGCTTTTTGCGGCGGTCGCGTCGGGCCGTATGGCGCAAGAGCGGGGTGCACGAACACAAGGTGATGGAGGTAGCGCGGCTTCTGGACCTGGCCGACGACCCGCCCTGGCCGTTCCTGTTCACCGCCCATGAGACAGAGGCGCGGGCTGAATCGCTGACCGCCGGGACCGGTCCGATCCTGGCCATCGCACCGGCGGCCAACTGGATCGGCAAGGCCTGGCCGGCCGAACGCTTCGCGGCCGTGGCCCGCAGGCTGCTGGGTCGCGGCGGCCCGCTGGACGGCGGCCGGCTGATGGTCCTCGGCGGAGCCGCCGACCGGGATGCCGCCAATACCGTGCTCGCCGCGGTCGTCGGCCAGCGTCAGATCGACCTTGCCGGCCGCGAACCTTTGTTGGTCTCCTATGCCGCTCTCAAGCGCGCCCGACTGTTCATCGGAAATGACTCGGGGGTTATGCATCTGGCCGCCGCCGCCGGGATTCCGACCCTTGGCCTGTTCGGTCCATCGGACGAGCAGGTCTATGGCCCCTGGGGCGATCGGGCCAAGGCGGTGCGCGGACCGCGGCCTTTCAGCGCTTTTGTGGATATTGACCCCACACTCAGTCGACCTGTCTGTCATATGAGCGATTTGTCGATCGGCGCCGTCATCGAGGCCGCTGAATTGCTGTTGACCCATCCGGAGGCGCGCGATGCCTGAGACCTTCGACCTCATCGTACGGGGCGGCGAGGTGATCAGTCATGCCGGCCGCGGCTTCGCCGACATCGGTGTCCGCAACGGCAAGATTGCCGCCGTCGGCGCCCTGGGGGCCGCCTCGGCCGATCGGGTCTTCGACGCCAAGGGCCTGACCGTGATGCCGGGCGTCATCGACAGCCAGGTGCATTTCCGCGAGCCGGGCCTGGAGTGGAAGGAGGACCTCGAAAGCGGGTCGCGTTGCGCCGTGCTAGGCGGCGTGACGACGGTGTTCGAGATGCCCAATACCGAGCCGGCGACAACCGACGCCGAGGCCCTGGCCGACAAGCTCGAACGCGCCGCCGGGCGCATGCATTGCGATCACGCCTTCTATGTCGGCGGCACGCATGAGAACGCCGCCTATCTCGGCGAACTGGAGAGGTTGCCCGGCTGCTGCGGCGTGAAGGTTTTCATGGGCGCATCCACCGGCAGTCTGCTGGTGCCCGATGACGAAGGCGTGGGAGCGATCCTTCGCCATATAAATCGCCGCGCCGCCTTTCATTCCGAGGACGAATATCGGCTCGCCGAACGCCGGCCCCTGGCTCGCACCGGCGACTGGACCAGCCACCCGGAGGTGCGCGACGCCGAATCGGCGATCCGGTCAACCCGTCGCCTGGTGGGGCTCGCCCGCGCGTTGGGCAAGCGCATCCACGTTTTGCACGTGACCACCGCCGAGGAGATCGCCTTTCTCGCCGACCACAAAGACGTGGCCAGCGTCGAACTGACACCGCAGCACCTCACCCTGACGGCCCCGGAGGCCTATGAGCGCCTGCACGGGTTCGCGCAGATGAACCCGCCGATCCGCGAGGCGCGCCACCAGGATGCGCTCTGGCGAGCGATCGCCATGGGCCTCGCCGATGTCCTGGGCTCTGATCACGCGCCGCACACGCGCGAGGAAAAGGCCCGGCCCTACCCCGCATCGCCCTCGGGGATGCCCGGGGTTCAGACTCTGTTGCCGGTGATGCTCAACCACGTCGCGGCCGGGCGGCTCAGTCTTGAGCGCCTGGTCGATCTCACCAGCCATGGGCCACAGCGGATCTTTGGCCTGGCTGACAAGGGTCGCCTGGCCGAAGGCTACGACGCCGACATAACCCTCGTCGATCTCAAGGCCCGGCGCACGCTAAGCCACGACACCATGGCCACGCGCAGCGGTTGGACGCCCTTCGATGGCCTGGAGGTTACGGGTTGGCCGGCGGCGACGATCATTCGAGGAGCGATCGTCATGCGCGAAGACGACATCCTCACCCCGGCCCAGGGCCGACCGGTCCGCTTTCTCGAAATCCTGCCGACCAGTTGATGTCGGCGACCTCGCCTCCGGTCAGCTCTTGACCGCGTTGTGCGGCAACTTGCAGCCGCCGCCGATGCCTTTGGCCTCCGAGCACGGCAGAACGCTTTGCGGCGCAAGCGGCGTCAAGCCATAGGCGATCATGAAGCCCGGCAGGCCATCGGCGCAGCCGACTTC
>DATBOH010000193.1:0-9496 GCA_036553915.1 Caulobacteraceae bacterium
CGATCTTCCGCCAAGCTCAAGCGCCTGGGGGCCCGTAGCTCAATTGGTTAGAGCCGGCCGCTCATAACGGTCTGGTTGCAGGTTCGAGTCCTGCCGGGCCTACCAGCCTTCGCTCGCTCCGCGAGCTTTGGCCATCACGACCTTCCGAGCGCCTGGCGCCAGGCCAGGCCATCGTTGTTGCACACCCAGCGCCCAAGCCGGCGGACGTCCTTGTCCTCGACGATTTCGCTGAAGGGCAGAAGCTCCAGCACCGCCGCCTCGACATACTTGAACGCCGGCCCCGATCGGCGGCGCGCGAACTGCAGCAGCTCGCCCTGCGCCCAAGCGATGGCGGCGGTGTCACCCTCGAAGCGACCCCGCAAGGGCTCCAGACGATTGTCGTCCCAGGCGTTGAGCCGCCGCTTGGACGGCGCGTGGCGCAGCTCGAGGCTATAGGTCTTCATCGGCGCATTTCCCGACTCAGGCGGCGACGGTTGGCTTTCACCCGTCGGCGATAGACGGCCAGAGTGCGTACCGGCGCGAGATCGGGCCGGCCTTCGGCCAGGCAGGCGGCGACCACCAGCGAGGCTTCGAACGCGGCTTCGGCTTTCTCAGCCACCATGCGGGTGCTTTCTCCAAGCTGGTCGCCACCGCCGACCAGCGCGCCCAGCCAACGCAGCGCAATGACCTGCTGCGCTTCCAGGCCGAGGCCAAGAGCGTGTTCGCTCCACCTCAACCAGAGGTCCTTCTCATCGCCCACGATTCGCCACCTTTCCGGGTAGCTATGCTGCATTGCAGCAAGAAAGGCAATGCGGACCGCCGCCGACGGAGCTATACAGCCATCATGCGCGAACCCCTGGCTTCGGTTTCTGGCTCCGAAGACCCCTACGCCGCCGTGGCGGCCGAAATCGCCGCCGTGGTTGAAGGCGAGACCAACCGTGTCGCCCGCATGGCCAGCGTCGCGGCGCTGCTGACCGAGGCCTTCCCGCGCTTTTCCTGGACCGGTTTCTATATCGTCGAGAGGCCCGGCGAACTGGTCGTCGGACCCTATCAGGGCCGGCTGGGCTGTTTGCGAATCGCCTTCGGCCGCGGGGTATGCGGGACGGCGGCGGCCAAGGGCGAAACGATCATCGTTCCGGATGTCGAAGCCTTCGCGGGCCATATCGCCTGCGATGCGCGCTCCCGCAGTGAAATCGTGGTCCCCGTATTCGATGCAAGCCACGCGCTGATCGCCGTACTTGACGTCGATTCCACCGAACGCGCCGCATTTTCGCAAGTCGACGCCCATGGTCTGGAGGCGATCGTGGCCCAGGTGTTCGCCGTCGCATAAAGCAATGCGGGCCGTCACCGCCGGATTCGGTCCTGGGCGAAGCGGCGTTCATAGTCCATGATCGAGAGGTCGCGCCGCGCCGAAAGCGCATCGGCGCCTTTGACGGACATCCACGACCGCACGATGCGCATCATGCTGGCTACGGACGCCTGGGAGCCCCAGGTCAATGGTGTCGTCCGAACCCTGACGCGGGTGCGCCGCGAACTGATCGAGATGGACGATCTGGTCGAGGTCATTAGCCCGGACCAGTTCCCCAACCTGCCGCTGCCTACCTATCCGGAGATAAAGCTGGCGGTCGGCGCCTTCGAGCGGGTGCAGCAGCGCCTGCGCGAATTCGAGCCCGAAGCCATCCACATCGCCACCGAGGGACCGATCGGCCTGGCGGCGCGACGTATCTGCGTGGAATGGAAGCTGCCGTTCACCACCAGCTACCACACCCGGTTTCCCGAATACGTCTCGGCCCGTCTGCCGCTGCCTCTGGCGGCCGGCTACGCCTATATGAAGTGGTTCCATCGTCCCTCCGGCCGGGTCATGGTCGCCACTCGCACGATGGCCGATGAGCTCGAAAAACAGGGCTTCCGCAACCTGTCGGTGTGGTCGCGCGGGGTCGACACCGAGGCGTTCAGGCCGCGCCAGCCGGGCGATGCCGATATCTTCGCGGATCTGGAGCGGCCGATCTGGCTGAATGTCGGCCGGGTCGCGGTGGAAAAAAATATCGAAGCGTTTCTCGAACTCGATCTGCCCGGCTCCAAGGTGGTGGTGGGCGATGGGCCGCTGCTGGAGGAACTGCGGGAGCGGTACCCTGCGGTGCGTTTCACAGGTCCCAAGTTCGGAGCGGATTTGGCCACCCACTACGCCGGCGCCGACGTTTTTGTGTTTCCCTCGCTCACCGACACCTTTGGCCTTGTGATGCTGGAGGCCTGGGCCGCTGGCCTGCCGGTGGCCGGATTCCAGGCCCCGGGTCCGGCCGACATCATTCCCGGATCGGGGGCGGGGGCGCTGGCGCCGGACCAGAAACACGGCCTGCGCGAAGCCTGCCTGGAGGCGCTGGCGATCGATAAGGCGGCGGCGCGGGCGGCCGCCGAGCGCTATTCCTGGCGCGCCTGCGCGGAGGAATTCCGGCGCTTGCTTCATCCCTATCCGGAGCCCGAAAAGAGCCGCTTCTGGCGGCGCCTGCGGCGCCTCGCCCGGCTCAGGCGGGCGTCACGGCCGGACGCTCACGCCGCTTCCACGCCGAACTGGAGCTCGGCCAGGCGCGCATAGAGTCCGCCGCGGCCGATCAGCTCGGCGTGGGCGCCCTGCTCGACCACCGCGCCCCGGTCCATGACGACAATGCGATCGGCTTTGAGCACGGTCGCCAGGCGATGGGCGATGACGATCGAGGTGCGGCCCTGCATCGCTTGATCCAAAGCCGCCTGGATCAGGCGCTCGTTTTCCGCGTCGAGGGCGCTGGTGGCTTCGTCGAGGAGCAGGATAGGGGCGTCGCGGACCAGGGCCCTGGCGATGGCCAGTCGCTGGCGCTCGCCGCCTGAAAGACGGCGGCCGCGGTCGCCGAGGTGCGTGTCCGGGCCCTGAGGGAGGGCGGCCAGAAACGCTTCGGCCTGGGCGGCGCGGATAGCGGCCAGCAGGCGCGGCCGGTCGGCGGCTCGACGGCCGAGGCGCAAATTTTCCGCCGCCGATCCGGAAAACAAGGGCGCGTCCTGGGCGACCAGGGCGATTCGAGCCCGCACCTCGGCCGGATCGGCGGACTTGAGGTCGACGCCGTCGATGCGCACGGTTCCTTCGCAGGGATCGTAGAAGCGCAGTAACAGCCTGAAAACCGTGCTCTTGCCTGCGCCGGAAGGTCCGACCAGGGCGATGCGCTCCCCGGCCCGAACCGTCAGGTCGAAGTCCTTGAGCGCCGGCAGGTCGGCTCGCCCAGGATAGGCGAAGGCCACATGCGTCAGGGCGATCTCGCCACGCGCCGGCCACGGCATGGGCGCCGGCCGCCGCGGCGCGGCGATGGCCGGCTCAGCCTTGAGCAAGGTGTCGATTCGGTCCATGGCCCCGGCGGCTTTCTGGACCTCGCCCCAGGTCTCGCTCAGCGCCCCTGTCGAGCCGGCCGCCAGAATCGCCAGCAGCGCAAACTGCGTTAGAGCTCCCTCGCTGAGGCGATGGGCGAGCACCAGGTTGGCGCCCAGCCAGAACAGCGCCGCCACGCCGCCGAACACCAAGATCATCACCGCCCCGGTCATCACGGCCCGTGCGCCGATACGCGCCAGGGAGGCGGTGAACGCCGCCTCGATGGCGACGGCGAACCGATCGCCCATAGTCCGTTCCCGCCCAAGCGCCTGAACCGTGTCGACGAGGTCGAGGCTTTCGGAGGCGAGGGCGACGGCGGCCCCAAATCGCTCCTGAGCCTGGCTCGACAGCCTTCGGACGCGCCGGCCATAGAGCAGCAGCGGGATCAGAACCAGCGGGCCCAGCAGCAAGACGCAAAGGGTCAGGGAAGGAGAGATGAACAACAGCATGGCCAGCGCGCCGGCGACCGTGAGTAGATTGCGCAGGGCCACGGAGGCCGCCTGACCGACCATGGTCTCGACCAAGGTCATGTCGGTGGTCAGGCGGGCGACCGCCTCGGCGGCCCCGACCTTGAGGAAGAAGCCTTGGTCGAGAGCAAGGAGCCGGCGATAGACGGCGATGCGGAGGTCGGCCACTACCCGCTCGCCAAGCTTGTTGATGAAATAGAATCGCAGCGCCGTCGCCAGCGCCAGGACCACGGCGACCGCGGCCAGGACGAGAAAGGTCTCATCGAGGCTGGCGCGCGAGGCGGCTCCGAATCCCTTGTCGATGACGAACCGCAAGGCCCCCGTGAGGGCCAGGGTGGAGGCGGCCGAGATCAGCAAGGCGGCGAAGGCGGCGGCCGCGTCGCCCCAATGGGCTCTGACCAGCGGCGCCAGGCTACTCAGCGGCTTGAGGTCGCGGCCGCCGCGCTCGGCAGCCGGAGCTTGAGACCTCGATCCTCTCCGTCGTGCCTCAGCCGTCATGGGCGCCCTTGCTTTGGCGCGGGCCAAACGTGTATAGCCGCGCGTCCTTGAAACTCCGCCCGACGCGGAGCCGCGCCCCCCAATCCGGTCAGTTCACGCCATGAAACAAGACATCCATCCGGACTACCATTTCATTACCGTGAAGATGACGGACGGGACGACCTATCAGACCCGTTCGACCTGGGGCAAGGAAGGGGCGGAGCTTCACCTCGATATCGACCCCAAGACCCATCCGGCGTGGACCGGCGGCAACCAGCATCTGGTCGATCGCGGCGGCCGGGTGTCCCGCTTCGCGGCCAAGTACGGCGGCTTCCTCAAGAGCTGACCGCGCGCCGGCCCCGCCGGCCCCCTGCCCATGACCCCTTCAGCCCCCGCGCCCATCCGGACCACGGTCGCGGCGCGACTGGCGCGCGACTATCTGGCCCCGCGCTGGCCGGCCCTGGCCTTGGCGCTGGTGTGCGCGGCGCTATTCGCCGGACTTTCCGGGGCCTTGCTCGGCATGCTGCAGCCGGCCGTCAATGCCCTGGTGGTCAAGGCCAAGCCTGGGGCTCTTCTGGCCATCCCGGCCACCCTCATCGCCCTGGCGCTTGGCCGGGGTTTCGTCCAGGCGATCCAGGCGGTTGTGGTCAATCGCATGGGCAATGGTGTCATCGCCGACGTCCAGCGCCAGCTTTTCGGCCGCCTGGTTCGGGCCGATTTGTCGCGCCTCCGGGCCAGCCACTCCGGCGGCCATGTCTCGACAGTCCTCTATGACGCCGGCCTGATCCGTGAGGCGGCGACCAACGGTCTCGTCACCCTGGTGCAGCAGGGCCTGACGCTGGCGGCGGCGCTGACGGTGATGGCCCTCTCTGACTGGCGCCTGGCCTTGATATGCCTGGCGGGCGCGCCGCTGATCGTCATTTCGCTGCGCCGCTTCACGCGCCAGAGCCGGCGTTCGGCCAGCGGCGCCATGGCCGCCACCTCGTCGCTGGTGGCGGCGCTGATGGAAAGTCTCGACGGCGTGCGGGTCATCAAGATGGCCAACCGCGAGGCCGACGAAGAGGCGCGGGTGGCGGCGGTCATCGCCGAGCGCCAACATCATCTGATCCGTGGCGACAATGCCCGTGCTCTGGCCGCGCCGGCCACCGAAGCCCTGACCTTTGTCATTGTCGCCGGCGTCCTGGCCTATGAAGGTTGGCGGACGGGCGCCGGCCACGCCGATCCCGGGGCTTTCGCCGCCTTTTTCGCCGCCCTGCTCACCGGCGGCCAGGCGCTGCGCCAGGTCGCCAACCTGACCGGTGTGATCGGTCAGGGCCTGACCGCCGGGGCACGCCTGTTCGCGGCCCTGGATGTCGAACCGGAAGTCCGCGATCGGCCGGGCGCCGTTCCCCTGCGCGTTGAACAGGGACGCCTTTCGCTGGTCGGGGTCAGCTTTCGCTATGGCGATGACCAGCCGCCGGTGCTCGACGATGTCGACTTGGAAGCGCGGCGGGGCGAAGTCGTGGCCCTGGTCGGGCCGTCGGGGGGCGGCAAGTCGACGCTTTTCAATCTTATTCCGCGCTTTTTCGACGTCAGCGGCGGGTCGTTGAGCCTTGATGGCCAGGACGTGCGTGACGTCACTTTGGCCACGCTGCGACAGCATATTGCGCTGGTCACCCAGGAGCCCTTCCTGTTCGATGAAAGCATCTCCGCCAACATCGCCTATGGGCGACCGAACGCCACTCCGGAGGCGATCGAGCGAGCCGCCATCCAGGCCTCTGCTCATGAGTTCATCGTCGATCTGCCGGAAGGCTATCGGACGCGCGTGGGCCAGGGCGGCGCGCGCCTGTCAGGGGGCCAGAGGCAGAGGATCGCTATCGCCCGCGCCTTCCTCGAAGACGCGCCGTTCCTCCTCCTGGACGAGGCCACCAGCGCCCTGGATGCGGAGAACGAGGCGCTGGTTCAGGCGGCGCTGGCGCGGCTGATGGCCGACCGGACCACCCTGATCATCGCCCACCGGCTGTCGACGGTTCGGGCCGCCGACCGCATCTATGTCCTTGACCGAGGCAAGGTGCTGGAAGTGGGGAGCCACGCCAGCTTGATGGCCGGCGACGGCCTCTACGCGCGGCTGGCGCGAACCCAGAATCTTGATGCCACCGAGAACGCCGCGTGAAAGCCCTGTTCCGAAGCCCGGCTGTACAGGTGCTGCTGGCTGCCCTCGCCGCCGCCTATATCCGGCTCATCATGGTGACGGTGCGATGGCGATTCGAAAACCGGGCTCCGGTGGATGCGATCATGAGTAGCCAGGAGGGCCTGATCGCCTTGTTCTGGCATGGTCGCATCGCCCAGGGCATGGCCTGCCGGCCGCTGCTTCGCGACAAGCCGCGTCGGGTGATGATCTCGCTCTCGCCCGATAGTCAGTTCATCGCTCGCGCCGCCACCAGCCTCGGTATTCCGCCGGTACGCGGCTCGGCTGGCCGCGAGGGCGTATCCAAGGGTGGAGCGCGAGCGTTCCGCGAAGCCTTGGCCTTCATTCGCGCAGGTGGGGTGATGATCCTGACGCCCGATGGCCCGCGCGGTCCGGCTGAGTCGCTGCCCCTGGGGCCGTTGCAGATGGCGCGCGCGGCCGAATGCCCGGTGTTCATCATGAGTCTGGCGGCGAGGCCGGCCATCAGGCTCAAGAGCTGGGACGAGGCCCGGTTGCCTTTGCCATTCGCGCGCGGACAGGTTGTGCTTGAAGGGCCCTTGCGCCTGCCGCACCGGGCCGACAGTGAATCGCTGGAGGCGGCGAGGGTCGACTGGCAGGCGCGCATGCGTGGAGGTCAGGCGAGGGCCGAGGCCATGTTGGAGGACACCGCTTGAGGCGGGCCCCGGCGGCGCTGCAGATCTACAGGGGCCTGGCGACGCTTGCCTCGCCGCTCGCTCGACCGTGGCTCGCGGCGCGGGCGCGCGACGGCAAGGAAGATCGCCAGCGGTTGGGCGAGCGGCTCGGCCGGCCGAGCGAGCAACGTCCGCATGGACCGCTGGTGTGGCTACATGGGGCGAGCGTCGGCGAGAGCCTGGCGATCCTGCCACTGGCGCAGCGCTTCCGGGAGCTGCGTCCGGACCTGGCCGTGTTGTTGACGACCGGGACGCGCACCGCGGCTGGCTTGGTGGCCGAGCGCCTGCCGCTCGGGGCGGTGCATCAATATATTCCGTTGGACACCCCACGGGCGGCGAAGCGCTTTATCGACTTTTGGCGGCCAGACCTCGCGGTGTTTGTCGAAAGCGAACTCTGGCCCATCCTGATCGGGACGGCGCGGCGCTCAGGCGCGCGAATGGCGCTGGTCTCAGCCCGCCTGTCGGAGGGCAGCGCCAGGCGCTGGTCGCTGGCCCCAGCGAGCGCCCGCTGGCTGTTCGCCGCCCTCGACTGCATTCTGGCCCGCGACGCCGCCCAGGCCGAGCGACTGCACCGACTGGGGGCCAGGATTGATGGCATCTGGGATGCCAAACGGGGCGCTGCGCCCCTACCTGGCGATCCGATCGCGCTGGCGGTGCTCGAAGCTTCGCTCGGCGGTCGCCCCATGGTCCTGGCGGCAAGCACGCATCTTGGCGAAGAGGGGCCAATCTTGGCTGCGTTCGCCAAGGTGGCGCCACCGGAATCGTTGCTGGTTCTGGCGCCGCGCCACCCGGCGCGGGCCAATGAAATCGCCGACCTGGCCCGCGCCGCCGGCCTGAGCTTGGCCCGTCGCAGCCGCAGTGAGGACGTCGGCGAGGCGCGAGTCTACCTCGCTGACACCCTTGGAGAGCTCGGCCTCTTCTATCGGCTGGCGCTGGCGACGGTCATCGGCGGCAGCCTGGTTCCCGGGAACGGTGGCCATAATCCCCTGGAGGCGGCCCGCTTGGGGTGCCCGTTCGCGGCCGGCCCCTATGTCCAGCAGTGGCCGATCTATATCGAATTCGCGGCCGGCCGGGGGTGCCTCCGACTTGACCAGGCCAACGCCCTCGCCGCCTTCTTCGCCGCTGGCCTGGCGGGTGAGCTGGCGCCCATGGGCCGCCGCGCCGCCAAGCTCGCCGCCCGCCTCGATGCCGAGACCATGGCCGTCGCGCCCCGCCTGCTGCAGCTGCTGGATCGATGAGGCTGAGAGCGCCCGATCACTGGCGCCGGCGAAACGGCCCATCGCGAGGCGCCCTTCTCACGCTCATCGCTCGCCTCGTTGCGCCCTTATGGGCGACGGTTACCGCCGCGCGCATCGCCCGAGCCACGCCCCAGGACTGCGGCCGGGTGGTGATCTGTGTCGGCGCCGTCACGGTCGGTGGATCGGGCAAGACGCCGATCGTCCGCGAGTTGGTCTCGCGCCTGCGTTCGAAGGGGCTCGACGCTCACGTCCTGACCCGCGGCTATGGCGGGCGGCTGGCCGGGCCGGTTCGGGTCGATCCGGCGATCCACTCCGCGGCGCAGGTCGGCGATGAGGCGCTGATGCTGGCCAAGGACGCGCCGGTTTGGGTGGCGCGCCAGCGTCCTGCGGGCGCCAGGGCGGCGATCAGCCTCGGCGCCGAAGTGATCGTCATGGATGATGGTCATCAGAACCCCACCCTTCGCAAGACCCTCTCTCTGGTCGTGGTGGATGGCGAGACACGCCATGGCGATTGGCCATTCGGTGACGGGCGGGTGATTCCGGCCGGCCCCATGCGCGAACCGCTGGCGGTGGGATTGGCCCGCGCTGACGCCGTGGTCATCGTCCTGCCCGCCGACCTCGCTGAGGTCGATCCCGAACTGATGTCGCTGTTCGGCGGTAAGCCGGTCCTGATCGCTCGCCTGGAGTCAAGTTCGCCGCCGCCGGCCGGTCCGCAGGTCGGCTTCGCTGGCATTGGCAAGCCGGAGAAATTCGAGCGGGCGCTGATCGCCGCCGGCTGCGATCTCAGGGATTTCGCTCCGCTCGCCGATCACCAGCCATTTTCCGAGTCTCTGCTGACTTTCCTGGAGCGTCGCGCCGGGGTTCTGGGCGCGGGACTGGTCACGACGGAAAAAGACTGGGTGCGGCTGCCGCCGGCCTGGAGAGAGCGCATCGCGGTTTGGCCGGCGCGCGCCCGATTCGACGACTCCGCCGCCCTCGACGCCCTATTGGCGACCGCCCTTAGACTGCCTTAGGCCCCGGCCAGCCTGGCGTATTTCCACGCCGACTCGGCCAGCAATGGCACCCGCGCCTCCATGGCCGCCGCC
>DATBOH010000197.1:0-13828 GCA_036553915.1 Caulobacteraceae bacterium
TGCACCAGAATGGCCCAAAGCGGCGGGACGCTGCGGCCTGGGGTCAGTCGGAGTGGCGCCTGATGGTGTTCACTTTCGGCGGCGCCTTTGGATCCAGAGAGGCCGGCGCGGGCGTAGAGGCCGTAGACCAGCAGGAATAGCCAACCCAGCCAGCTCTTGCCGACGAATGTCACGACGCCGAGCCCGATCTTGCCCGCGAAGATGGACAGGAACCAAACTTGATCGAGCGCCAACCGACGATAGCTCGTCGCCGTCTCGCCAGTGCGCGGCGCCGACCGGCGCATGGCCAAAAGCGTTGCTCCGACGACGGCATACCCTAGGGTGGACAAAACCAGCGGACCGCCAAGCGCCGCGCCGACGCCGATAGCCTTGGAACTTTGATTGGCGCCGACAGCCACGGCGACGAAGGTCACGACGGTTTCCGGCAGCGCTGTACCGAAGGCGGCCAGGATCGCCCCCGTCGCTGTGTCATCGAGATTGAACCGCCGGCCAAGCCACTCGACGCCGTTGGTGAAAAATTCGCACGATCCATAGATCGCCGCGGCGCAGACGAGGAGGATGGCCGCGGCAATGACAAGGCTCATGCGAAATTCCCGGGGCCGTTTGGGGGTGCAATCGAGCCATCCGGACGGTTCGCGTCAAGCACCCCCTGCCCAGGGAGGCGAAGATCGCGGTAGAAGCGCGGACAATGTACGCTCATCCGGACTCATGACCCGCGCCGCCTGCCTTCTTTTCCTGCTTGGCCTGCCAGGATTGGCCATAGCCTCTGACAAGCCGGTTTTCGGACCGCCGGAAGGCTGGGTGAAGCCGACAGCCATGGCCTCCTCACCGGCCAAGGGCGACGCCAGCGCCCCTGTCGGCCTGCTGCTGGAGGATATCCAGATCCGCTTTGCTCCGAGCAGCGAAGCCACCTACATGGAACTGGCCGCCAAGGTGCAGACGCCCCAGGGGCTGCAGGCGCTCGGGGCGCTGGCGCCTATCTGGAACCCCGAGACCGACACCTTGACCATCCACAAGGTGAATATCTTGCGTGGCGGCAAGACCATCAACGTTCTCGCCGGCGGCCACGGGTTTACGGTCCTGCGGCGCGAGTCAAAACTCGAACAAGCGACGCTCGATGGAACGCTGACGGCGGCCATGCAGATCGAAGACCTCCGGGTCGGAGATGTTCTCGACGTGGCCTGGACCGTCACCCGCAGCGATCCGTTGCTGAACGGGCGGATACAGGAGATTCTCTCGCCCAATGGTCCTACGGGCGGCCGAATCCGCCTGCGACTGATCTGGCCGGACGGGGCGGGTGTCAAGACGTCGACCTCGGCCTGGATGCCAAACCTGCAGACCGTCTCCAACGGCGGCTTCACCACGGCCGCCGCATCTTTGGAGACCGCGCCCGAAGTCGTGCTGCCCAAGGATGCGCCAGCGCGATTCAAGCGCGGGCGTGAGGTCGAGGTTAGCAATTTCGCCAACTGGGCCGACGTTTCCGCCCTGATGGCTCCGCTGTTCGACAAGGCCGCGGTTATTCCGCCAGGCTCGCCGCTCGAGGTCGAGGCCAAGCGGATCGCCGCAACGACCCGCGATCCGAAACTCAGGACGGCGCAAGCCCTGGCGCTGGTTCAGGGCGACGTCCGCTATGTCTTGCTGGCGCTAAACGGCGGCGGCCTGACGCCCGCCAGCGCCGAGCTCACCTGGGCGCGGCGGTTTGGCGACTGCAAGGGCAAGACCGCCCTGCTCCTGGCGCTGCTGCACTACCTGGGAGTCGAGGCCGAACCGGCCTTGGCCAGCACGGTCGCCGGCGATGGCCTCGACCAGCGCCTGCCGATGCTGGCGGCCTTTGACCATGTAATCGTTCACACCCGAATTTCGGGCCGCGACTATTGGCTGGACGGAACACGCGGCGGCGACGGGCCTATTGACGCCATCGAGACGCCGCCGTTCGAATGGGTGCTGCCGGTGCGCCATTCCGGCGCAACGCTGGTTCACCTGGCCCAGGCGCCACTGGCTCAGCCTGCCGCTGAAACCCAACTTCGACTGGATGCCTCGGCGGGACTCGTCGCCGAGGTGAAGGTGCGGGCGGAGACTGTGCTTCGCGGTGACCTCGGCTTCGTCCTGCATTCCAAGCTAGCCCAACTGACCGAGGATCAGCGGCAGCAGGCGTTGCGCAAGTTCTGGGAGTTCCAGCACCGGTTTGGGACCATCGATGCCGTCAGCGAGCGTTATGACGCGGCGCGCAAGGAAGAGCACGTCACCGCCGATGGCTCCGTCAACCTCGATTGGTCTGGGGCCGGACTTGAGGCGATGAGCTCGCGGCTGGCGACGAAGCCGGACCTGCTGCGCCAAGCCGGGCCACACCAGGACGCCCCCTATGCCATCGCTTTTCCCGCCTATGAGCGATCGACCGAGACCGTCATCCTTCCCAATGCCGGCAAGGGCTTCACGCTCAACGGCCAGAACATCGCGCAGACGGTGGCCGGCGTCGCCTACTCCCGGCAAGCCAGCCTCAGCAATGGCGTGGTCACGGTCACCGCCACGCAACGCAGCCTGACAAACGAGTTCCCGGCCGCCCAGGCGCCCGCCGTCACCGCCGCCCTGGCCGATTTGTCTCAGCGCACGCTGTTCATCGCGCCGCCGGGGGCCAAGGCGTCGCTCGAGGCCGGCCAGGGACCGAGCGGCGGGGCGACGCCCACCACCGCAGCCGCCTACATTGCTCAGGGCCTCGCCTTCCGGCTTCAAAACCGCGTCAAAGACGCCATGGAGGCTTTCGACCAGGCGCTGGTGCTCGACCCCAATTCGGCCGGCGCGGCGGGAGGGCGGGCGATGATGATGGCCCAGGCCGCGGGCCTGGAGGCGAAGGCCCTGGCAGCCGCCGACCAGGCCCTGAAACTCGATCCAACGCAGCCATCGGCCCTGTTGGCCAAAGCCCTCCTGGCCGAACGCGACCATCGCTGGGCAGATGAACAGGCCTTCCTGGAACGGTCCTTGAAAAGAGAGGCCAGCGACCCCGTGGCGCTGGCCATGCGCGCCGGCCTTGAAGCTCAAGACAATCAAGCCGCCAAGGCGCGTCTCGACTTCGCGGAATCGCGCCGTTTCGGGGCCGCCAGCCCCTTCGCCCTTAACCTGATCTGCTATGAGGCGGCGATGCGTGACTTCGAGCTCGACAAGGCGCTCGGCGATTGCGACGCGGCCGTCAAGCTCGATCCAAAGGCGGCCGAGATTCTCGATAGTCGCGGCTTCGTGCTTCTACGCCTCAAACGCGATGATGACGCCATCACCCAATACGATGCGGCGCTCGCCATCGAGCCGTTCATCGCCGAGTCGCTCCTGGGCCGGAGCTTCGCCGAGCGCCGGCGCGGCCGGGCTTCGGACGCGGAGCGCGACCTGCAGGCGGCGCTAGCGGCCAATCCCAAGGTCGCCGACGAGTTCAAGCGCTATGGGTTGACGGAATAGGGCCCACCGCTGCGGGGGAAGAGTTGCTCCTAATTGCATGTTCCTTCCGTTACCCGGCTGGCTTCGGCGCGAATGCGCTCGACCATCGAGAACAGGCCATTGGAGCGTTGGCGGGTCAGGGCGCCTGGCAAGCCGAGCCTTTCAAAGGCGGCGCGAGCATCGAAGGCGGTGATGTCGGCTGGACGGCGGCCACTGTAGAGCTGCAGCAGCACGGCGATCAGGCCGCGTACCAGGTGCGCGTCGGAATCGCCCCGAAACCTCAGAAGTTCGTAGCCATCGGGCTCGGCGACAAGCCACACCTGGCTGGCGCAGCCGCGCACCTTGTGGGCGTCGTCACGCTCTTGCACGCTCAAGGGTTCGAGATCGCGCCCAAGGTCGATCAGATGCCGAAAGCGCTGCTCCCAGTCGCCCAGAAGGTCGAACGTCTCGATCATTTCGTCGACGGTCGCGTCGATGGGATTGGGCGTGGCGGCGTCCATGGAGTGGATTTGGCCCCTGGGGCCGCGTGTGGCAACTATCGAGACGCCTGCGGTCGCCGAACGGGAAACCCCAAGTATGGAAATTGCGAGCGACGTCTGGGTCCGCGCCCTGATCCGCCGCGTCGAACTGGCCGGCGCTTTCGCCACGGTGGCCAGGCGCGGCGACGCACGAGCCGGCGCCGTCCTAGTCAGAACCTTCAATCCGAAACGGCGCCGCGTCCACCTCTACACCCAGGCCATCGACGCCGAGGGCAAGGCGATTTGGATGCAGCCACTTGAGACGCCCGAACCCGCCGCGATCGAATCCTATGTGGACCGGGCGGCGCGCATCGACCCGGATCTGTGGGTTGTGGAGATCGAGGACGCCGACGGCGCTAGATTCCTTACCGAGCCAGTGCAATCCTAGGCGCGGTTGCCCTGGGCTCGGCGCCGGGCTAAGCGGCGCCGATCATGCCATCGCTACAATCGCCCGCGTCCGAAGCCGCGCGCCGACGCACCTTCGCCATCATCAGCCATCCCGATGCCGGCAAGACCACCTTGACCGAAAACCTGTTGCTGGCTGGCGGGGCGATCCGAGCCGCCGGCGCGGTGCGGGCTCGCGGCGAACAGCGGCGCACGCGCTCGGATTGGATGAAGATCGAGCGCGAGCGTGGAATTTCGGTTTCGGCCAGCGCCATGACCTTCGACCACGCCGGCCTGATGTTCAATCTGCTGGACACCCCCGGCCACGAGGACTTCTCCGAAGACACCTATCGGACGCTGACCGCCGCCGACACGGCGATCATGGTTCTCGACGCCGCCAAGGGCATCGAACCGCAGACCCTGAAGCTGTTCGAGGTCTGTCGCCTTCGCGACATTCCAATCATCACCTTTATCAACAAGATGGACCGCGAGGCCCAGGACCCGTTCGCGCTCCTGGATGAGATTGCCGCCAAGCTGGCGCTGGACCCCGCCCCGCTTACCTGGCCGGCCGGCTCGGGGGGCCGTTTCAAGGGTGTCGTCGATCTGCGCCATGATCGGTTCCAGCCTTTTCGTCGCCATGCCGAGGCTCATGGCGACGCCGTGCCGATGGACTCCGACGCCCTCTCCACATTTCTGGAGCCGGACGAGCGGCAAGCGGCGGAAGACGAGTCGATGCTGGTCCGCGAAGCCGCCAAGACCTTCGATCTGCGGAGTTTCCGGGAGGGCCATCTGACCCCGGTGCTGTTCGGGTCGGCCCTTCGCCATTTCGGCGTTGACGCGCTGCTGGAGACGATCGGCGCCTATGCCCCGCCGCCAGGCGATGTCGCCGTCAGGCGTGAGGGCGAACCTGTTCGCCTGTCCCCCGGAGACGACGAGGTTTCAGGCTTCGTGTTCAAGATCCAGGCCAACATGGATCCCAATCACCGCGACCGGATCGCCTTCATGCGATTGACCTCCGGACGTTTCACGCGCGGCATGAAGCTCAAAATCGAGGGTGGCGGCCGACAGATGAGCGTTAACGCCCCGATCCTGTTCCTGGCCTCCGATCGCGATCTGGCCGAGGAGGCCTATGCCGGAGACGTGATCGGCATCCCCAATCATGGGGTCCTGCGCGTCGGCGATTCACTATCGCAATCGGGGCAGTTGCGGTTCGCCGGACTGCCAAACTTCGCGCCCGAGATCTTGCAGCGCGTGCGGGTCACCGACCCGCTCAAAACCAAACATCTGAAGCGGGCCCTGGAGGGTCTGGCGGAGGAAGGCGTCACGCAGTTGTTTCGACCCGACATCGGCGCCGATTTCATCGTTGGGGCCGTGGGACAGCTGCAGTTCGAGGTCATGTCCGACCGCCTGGAGGGCGAATACGGCCTCGATGTCGCCTTTGAGGCTGCGCCGTTCGCAGAGGCGCGGTGGCTGGCCGGCCCGGCTGCGGCGGTGGCCGATTTCGCCAGCAAACATCGCACGGCGATGGCTTCGGACATCGACGGCGCGACAGTATTCCTGGCTAAGTCGGCCTGGGAGATTGGCTATCTGACGGAACGCTTTCCGGAGGTTTCGTTCGAGCCGGTGAAGGAGCGGGCTTGAGCGGCGCGCCGGCCCGATTAACGGCGGTTTACGGCGCCCCGCCCGCGGCGCTTGCGCCGGTAGCGCCGGCCTCGCTTCAGCTCTCGCCCTTCGCCATCGGTTCAACGCCGATCGACGCTCTTGCCGACGCCAGCGTGGAGAGCCTGGTGATCCTCGCTCCGGCGGGCGCGGTCGAGCGACGCTGGGTTCTGGCGCACGGGCTGCGGGCCCTGGCAGCCAATGGGTCGCTCCACGCCCTCGCCCTGAAGGATCGCGGTGGGGCCCGCCTGGCCAATGAGCTGAAGGCGTTCGGCTGCGCGCCGGTGAACGCGTCCGCCAAGGCCCACTTTCGACTTTGCCGCACGCGTCGACCCGCCGAGCCTGCCGGGCTTGCCGCAGCGATCGCCGAGGGCGCGTTGCAGCGCCATTCACGCTTGGGTCTGTGGACGCAGCCGGGGATATTCGCCTGGGACCGGATCGACCCGGGCAGTGCGCTGCTTTTGGCGCAACCGTGGCGGCCCAAGGGGCGCGGCGTCGATATGGGCTGCGGTCTCGGCGTGCTGGCGCAGGCGCTCTTGGCATCGCCGGCCATCGATAGCCTCCTTCTGGTCGACCTGGACCGTCGCGCCCTGGAGGCTGCCAAGCGAAACGTCGCCGATCGGCGCGCCTCATTCCTGCAGCACGATCTGCGCCAAGCGGTCGCCGGGCTGATCGACATCGACTTCGCGATCATGAACCCGCCGTTCCATGATCGCGGCGCCGAGGACCGTCCGCTCGGCCGCCAATTCGTCACTTCGGCGGCCGCGATGCTGAGAAAAGGCGGCGTCTTGCGCCTCGTCGCCAACGTTGCGCTGGCCTATGAACGGCCCCTCGGCGAGGCCTTTGCCGAAGTCCGAATGCTGGCCTGCGAGGGGGGCTACAAGGTGCTGGAGGCGGTTCGGTGAGGCTCGACCGCCTGCTGGCCAACCTTGGCTATGGATCGCGGCGCGAGGTTCAGGCGCTGATTGCCGCCGGTGAAGTGGGCCTCGATGACAATCCGCTGACGTCCGCCGCGGCGCACGTTCAGCCCGACCCGCAACTGGCGCGGCGACTGACGGTGGCCGGCCAGCCCATCGATCCGCCGCCCCCGCTCACGGTGATCGTCAACAAGCCGCCAGGATTTGTCTGTTCGCATCGCGAAGCGGGCCGAAGCATCTATGAGCTTTTGCCGCCGCGATGGCGGAGGCGCACGCCGGCGCTGTCGACCGTCGGTCGCCTCGACGCCCAGACCAGCGGTCTGCTGCTGATTACCGACGACGGCGATTTCCTGCATCGCATCATCTCGCCCCGGCGCCATGTCGCCAAGCGCTACTGGGCCAAGCTGGCGCGACCGCTCGAAAGCCATATAGCGGCGCGATTTGCGGCCGGCGATCTGATGCTGGACGGCGAGACGCGTCCGCTCGCGCCGGCCAAACTGGAGCCGATCGCCGAGGACACCGCATGGCTGACCATCAGCGAGGGTCGTTACCATCAAGTGCGACGGATGTTCGCCGCCGTTGGCAATCATGTCGAGGAGTTGCGCCGCGACGCCATTGGCGGCCTGAAACTGCCCGATGACCTGACGCTCGGCGGCTGGCGGATCGCGCGCGATGACGAGCTGGCGTCGATCTTCGCCTAACGCCCGCGGTACCAGACGAGTGCGCGACGCTCGAGCCAAACGAAGGCGGCGTTGACCGAAGCGGCCATGAGCGCCAGCACGAGGATGGCTGCGAACATTTTCGCCGTCTCCAGACGATTTCCGGCCTCAAGGATTCGCCAGGCCAGGCCCTGTTCGCCACCGCTGCCGGCGACGAACTCGGCCACCACCGCGCCAATGATCGCCAAGCCCGAAGCCACCTTGCAGCCCTCGACCAGAAACGGTGTCGCCGACGGCAGGCGCAATCGCGCCAATCGCTGCAGCGGCCTGGCGCCATAAAGGTCGAACAGCCGCTCAAGATCGGGATCGGCCGAGGCCAGGCCGCGGGCCAGACCCGAGAATATCGGAAAAAAGGCGACGATGGCGGCCAGGGCGATGACGGCGCGACCGGGATGCTCGACACCGGCCCAGATCACGAACAAAGGCGCTATGGCGATCACCGGCGTCACCTGCAGGGTCACCGCCAGCGGCCGAATGGCGCGATCGAGGATTGGATTGAGGCTGACGATCAGCGCCAGCACACCAGCGAACACCGCGGCGAGTCCGAGAGCCAGCAGCGCTGTGGCGAGGGTCCGCCAAGCCGACCGAACCAGGAGCGGGGCGTCTTGGCCAAGAGCGGCGACGATCGAGGACGGGGCTGGCAGGATATAGCTCGGAACCCGCAGGACCTGGACGACGCCCTGCCAGAGCGCCGTCACGATAGCGATCAGGATCAGTGGGGCCAGCGCCCGGCTCATGCCGCCTCGCTGGCCTGCTTCAGGGCCGCCGACACAGCCTCGGCCGCGCTGCGGAATTCCGGCGTTGCCCGGAAACCGGCCGAACGAGGCAAGCCTGTCGGCGTCGCCGCCTCGACCGCGATACGCCCCGGGCCGCGGCTGAGGACAAGCACCCGCGCACCCATATAGACCGCCTCCTCGACGTTGTGGGTCACGAACACCATTGCCGCCCCGGTTTCAGCCCATAGGCGCAGCAGGTCATCGGCGAGGTCGCGGCGGGTGATCTCGTCGAGGGCCGCGAAGGGTTCATCGAGCAACATCGCGCGCGGGCGCGTGACCAGGGCTCGGGCGAGGGCCGCGCGCATGGCCATGCCACCCGAAAGCTGCGCCGGGCGGGAGGCGGCGACGCTGGCGAGACCGACCCGATCCAGAGCCGCGAGCGCCCGTCCCTGTGCGCTGGCGCGCGGGACGCCAGCCAGGGTGAGCGGCAGGGCGACATTGGCCAGGGTGCTCATCCATGGCGCCAAGGTCGGGGCCTGGAAGACGACCGAGGTTTCGCCCGGCCCGAGGTTGCGTTCGACGGCGCCGCGACTGGGCGGCTCGAGACCCGCCAGCAGCCGCAAGGCGGTCGACTTGCCGCTCCCGGAAGCGCCAACGATGGCCACCGCCTCTCCGGCGGAAAGCGCAAGGTCAATTGGACCGAGCACGACCCCGCGGCCCGGGTAGATGACTTCGGCCCCTTCCAGGCGGACCAGGGTCACGGAGGCGGAGGCATGAAGGCGAGGGTATAGGCTCGGTGCGCGTCGAGGTCTTTGGGATACAGCCCCTCCGAGGCCGCCATGGCGGCGAACTTGGCCCACCGTGCGTCGGTCATGGCCCCAGGCCCACCAAGCGCGGCGTCGCCGGAATCGACGATGCCATAGCGGCGCATCTTATCGCGGGCCTGCGCCAGCACGTCCTCGGTCATCTCCGGATTGTCGGCCAGGATCAGCTTGTCGCCGGGACGCGGATCCCCATGCAGATAGTCCCGCCAGCCGATGGCGCTGGCGGCGACGAAGGCGCGCACCGCCTGCGGATGGGCGGCGATCAGTTTGTCGGAGGCCACCACCATGGCGGCATAGCCGGGGTAGCCATTGTCGGCGAGGAGGAACACGAGAGGCTTGATATTTCCTTGCTTTTCAATGGTGTATGGCTCGCTTGTGACATAGCCTTCCTGGATCAGACGGGCATCGGCGAGGAACGGCCCATTGTTAAAGGTGTATTTGCGGACCTGGGCGTCGGTGAACCCGAACTTGGCCTTGAGCCATGGCCAGAAGGCGCCGACCGAGGCGTCCGAAAGCAGGATCGGGCGGCCCTTCATGTCGGCAAGGCTGGCGACGCCAGTCGCCGAATGCGCGATCAGCACCTGGGGGTCCTTCTGCATGAAGGCCGCCACCGCCCGAGCCGGAACATGCTGGGCGGCGAGATTGAGGACGATGAAGCTGTTGGAGCCGATGCCCATCTCGACCGCTCCCGAGGCGACCAGCTGCGGCACGTTCACCCCTGGGCCGCCGGGTACGATGGTTACAGCAAGGCCCCGCTTCGCATATTCGCCGTTGGCCAGAGCCTCGTAGAACCCGCCCTGCTCGGCCTCGGCGCGCCAATCGGTGGCGAAGCGAATGGGGGTGAGGCCTGGGTGTGCCGTCGGCTGACGCCCGCACGCGGCAAGTATCAGGGCCGCGATCACGGCGATGGCATGAGCGCACTTCATGAGTCAGGTTAGGGCGGGCCGTCGGCCGCGCCAAGGGCAAGCGCTTCGCGCCGCGCCTCGATTTCGAGCCACGCATCCTCGGCGGCGGCCAGGCGCGCGCGGGCCTGCGAGAGCTTCAAGGTGAGATCGTCAAAGCGGGCGCGATCTCGGCCATAGAGGTGGGGATCGGAGAGCTGGGCTTCCAGGGCGGCGATCGCCTTGGCAAGGGAAGGCAGCGTTTGCTCGAGTTCGGCCAGACGTCGGGCGTCGGCGAAGCCTAGCTTGGCCGGGGCCGTGCGCTGGCGTTGTTTCGTTGGCGCCGGTCGTGAAGTGGAGGCAACCGGCGGCGGCTCGAAAAATCCCGGCCGCTGCGAGATAAAATCCCGCCAGCCGCCGGGCGTCTCGACCACTTGCCCGCGGCCGTCCATCGCGATCGTCGAGGTGGCCAGGCGTTCGACAAAGTCGCGATCGTGACTAACGACGATGACGGTGCCCGGGTATTCCGCCAGGCGCTCTTCGAGCAGAGTCAGGGTCTCGATATCGAGGTCGTTGGTGGGTTCGTCGAGCACCAGCAGGTTGGAGGGCTTGGCCAGGGCGCTGGCCAGTAACAGGCGATTGCGTTCGCCTCCGGAAAGGCTGGCCACTGGCTGGCGCAGTTGCTCGGAGCGAAACAGAAACTCGGCGGCATAGCCGGCGACATGCCGGGCGCTCCCACCCACCATGATTTGGTCGCCGCCGCCCGGCGCCAGGGTCTGCATCAGGCTGGCGGTGGGATCGAGCTCGGAGCGATCCTGGCTGATCCGCACCATCTGCACGCCGGCGCCAAGGCGAACGGAGCCCTGGTCGGGCGCCAGTTCGCCGGTCAACAACCGCACCAAGGTGGTCTTTCCAGCCCCGTTCGGGCCAATCACGGCCAAGGTCTCGCCGCGCAGCAACCGGGTCGAAAAGCCATCGATGAGAATACGGCCGCCCAGCGCTTTGCGAACCTCAAGCGCCTCGATGACCAAGGTTCCAGACCGGTCTGCATCGGCTGCCGCGCCGAGGTTTAGCGCTCGAGGAGCCTCTGACATCCGCTTGGCCTTCTCGGCTCTGAGCGAAATCAGGCGGCGTCGACGGCCCTCGTTTCGAGCCCGCCTGGCGGTGACGCCTCGGCGCAGCCAATGCTCGTCCTTGGCCAGGGCTTTGTCCAAACGGCGATCGGATTCGCTCTCAGCGGCTTGCAGCGTTTCGGACCAGGCTTCAAACGCCGAGAAAGGGGCGTCCAATCGCCTGACCCGCGCGCCGGTCAGCCAGAAACATCGGGTGGCGAGGCGCTCCAGGAAGGCCCGATCGTGGCTGACCATGAGAACGGCGGCGCGGCTTTTCCCAAGTCGGGCTTCGAGGGCTTCGATGGCCACGATGTCCAGATGATTGGTGGGTTCGTCGAGCAACAACACATCCGGCTCAATGGCGAAGCCGCGGGCCAGGGCGGCGCGCCGGGTTTCGCCGCCCGAGAGCCCCTCAGGACGGCGGTCCGGATCCAGGCCAAAGCTTTCCAGGGCGGCGCGGGCGCGATGGCTGGGCGCCCCATCCGCCATGACAAAGGCTTCCAGACTAACGCCGACAATGGTCGGTTCCTGCGGCGCCAGGGCGACCTTGAGCGCCGAATGGGCGATGCGCTCGCCGTCTTCTGGAATGGCCAGTCCGGCCAGCAGCCGCAGCAACGTGGATTTGCCGGCCCCGTTTCGCCCGACCAGGCAGGCGCGCTCGCCCCGCTCCAGGGTCAGCTCGACCCGATCGAGTAGCAGACGCGCGCCGTCCGCCTGACAGACGTCGCGCAAGGCGAGGATCGGTGTGGCCATGCAGCAAAAGCGTTCCTGAGCGGCGCGACGCTACCGGCGGGCCGGCGAAGGGTTTAGGACAGGGCGGCGATGGCGGCGATAGACTTTTGGGAATCAAAGTCCCTGGCCGAACTCACGCCGGCCGAATGGGAAAGCCTGTGCGATGGTTGCGGGCTTTGCTGTCTGCTGCGCTTCGAGGATGAGGCTACGGGCGAGGTCACCCCTACCCGCGTCGCCTGCCGCCTGTTCGACGGCGAGGCGTGCCATTGCACCGACTATGCCCACCGCCGCAAGAGCGTGCCCGACTGCATAAAGTTGACGCCTGGCAACGTCGGCGCCCTGCCGTGGATGCCCAAGAGCTGCGCCTACCGAAGACTAAATGAAGGGCGCGGGCTTGCGCCCTGGCATCCGCTCGTCAGCGGCGATCCCGAAAGCGTGCATAGGGCTGGCGTTTCTGTGCGTGGCCAGACCATCAATGAAGCCAGCCTCGCTGACCCCGACGACGCCATCGACTATCTGGCGCCGGACCTGACCCTGGAGCGTGGCGCGAGCGAACTTGCACCGCGGCGAGAAGCTTCTAAGTCAGGCGAAACCTGAAGGAATCGACCAAGCTTGGCTCAGGACCCCTACAAGGAACTCGGCGTCGCCCGCTCAGCCAGCGCCGAGGATATCCGCAAGGCCTTTCGCAAGCTCGCCAAGCGTCATCATCCTGACGCCAACCCTGGCGACAAGTCGGCCGAGGAGCGGTTCAAGCGCATCAGCACGGCCTTCGATCTGCTGGGCGATCCCGACAAACGCCGCAAATTCGACGCCGGCGAGATCGACGCCGACGGCCGCGAAACCATGCGCGGCTTCACCGGCAATCCGTTCGGCCAGGGGGGCGGACCGCGCGGGGCGGAGTTCGAAAACATCGATCTGGGCGATATCCTCGGCGAGATGTTCGGCGGCGGCGGCGGACGGCGAAATGGACCGTTCGCCTCACGGGGCGCCGACGTTCGGGCCCGCCTGGAGATTGATCTGGAGGACGCCATTCTGGGAGCCCGCAAACGGATCGCCTTCAGTGACGGGCGCAGTCTCGATGTCACAATTCCGGCCGGGGCCATCGACGGTCAGGTCCTGCGCCTCAAGGGCCAGGGATCGCCCGGCCGCGCCGGCGCCGGCGACGCCCTGATCGAAATCGGCATCCGCCCCCATCCCCTGTATCGCCGCGAGGGCGACAATCTGGTCATGGACTTGCCGGTGAGCGTTCCCGACGCCGTGCTGGGCGGCAAGATCGAAGCCCCGACTCCCGAAGGGCCAGTGACCCTCAGTGTGCCCAAGGGCTCCAATTCCGGATCGACGCTGCGCCTGCGGAAGCGCGGCCTGGCGGGCAGCGGCGGCCGGCGGGGAGATCTGTTGGCCAGGCTGGTGGTGACGCTGCCGGACCCCCCCGATAGCGAATTGGTGAAAATCGCCGAAGATTGGCGCCGGGAGCGGCCCTACACGACCCGTCGCCGCGTTTGAAATGCCCGGTCCGCCACAGCCCGCGCCAGCGCCACGTTCAGGCGACGTTCAGGCCGCTCTCCGTAAACGCCGCCTGTGAAAATTGTACGCGCCCTCGCCGCGGCGGCTCTGGCCGCTTTCGCCCTGGCCAGCCAGGCGGCGCCGCAGCGCGACCGCGACATGGAGCGCTCCTACTTCCCGCCATCGGGATTCAACCGGCCCGCCGATCTTCGTGGTGGTCAGCGCTTTCAACCGCAACACTTTGCCCCAGGGGCCCGGTACGAGCCACAACGGTTTTCCGCACCCACCCGGTTCATGCCGCAGCCTTACGCGCCACAGCGATTTGCGCCGCCACCACGTTACGGACAGCCTCCGTACCGGTCTGATCCGGCGCCCTCGCCGGCGGGGCGGTGGCGCGACCAGGAGGAATTCGTGCGCCGCGGCGTGCGTGAGGGACAACT
>DATBOH010000203.1:0-11115 GCA_036553915.1 Caulobacteraceae bacterium
CCCTGCGGCCGGGTTAGTCCGCCATGCCGCAGCGTGCAAGCAACGGGCGGCGCACCGATCGGCGGTCGCACAAAATAGAACGGGCCGGGTTCGCGCCATTCGGTCGAACCCGGCCCGCCTTGTTGCTGCCTGGAGCGGCCGACTTAGAAGTCGGCGGTCAGGCCAACGAAGAACACCCGGCCGAGCGGATCATAGACCTGCGGGTAGGTGTTGCCGTTGCCGAACGCCGGCGCCGAAATCCCGAAGCTGGTGCTGTCGAGAAGCGGCGGGGTGCGGTCGAAGATGTTGTTGACGCCGCCGCGGACCGTGTAGCGGTTGCGGAACTTATACTGGAACGACAGGTCGAAGTAGCTGAACGACGGGATATGGGCGTCGGTCGGATTGATGTCCTTGAAGCCGTTCGGATCCTGCAGGGACGCCTGGCTGGTGTTGAAGTCCAGGGCGGTTCCGCCGATGAAACGCCAGTTCGCGGAGAATGTCAGGTTCCACGGGGTCACCCAGGTGATCCGGAACTGATGCCGCCACTTCGGCGTCGGCGTGCCGCAGGTGACCCCAAACAGGCCGGCGCAGTCATAGGTGGCGCCGGGGAAGGAGGTCACCAGCTTATTGACGTAGGTGCCAGTGAAGTTGAAGTCCAAGGACCCCATGTCGCCCATATGCCAGTCGGCCAGGGACGTCCGATAGTCGGCATTGATGTCGATGCCGCGGGTGGATAGCGACTCGGCGTTCTGCGGACGCTGCAGGACGTAGCTGCCGAGCGTGCCAGGGACCGCGCTGCCGGTGAGGCCGAAGCCGGTGCTGGCATCGCGGACGATCAGGGCGCAGTCGGCGGTGATGCCTTGCTGGGCGCAACCGTTGAGGGCGACGCGGAGCGGAATGACCGTGATCGCATTGCTGACATCGATGTTGAAGTAGTCGAGCGAGAACGAGAACCCACGGAAGAAGGTCGGCGTGAACACGAAGCCGGCCGAAAAGGTCTTCCCGGTTTCCGGCGAGAGACCCGGGTTGCCCGAGAACACGCCGCCGCATTGGCCGGAAACGCACTTGGGAACCTCGCCGTAGTTGGCCGTCGGAACCCCGGTGAGAAGGCATTCGGCCGCCGTGAACTTCGGCGCCGCGCCTGCGCAGGGGTCGGTGCCGGCCACCAGGCCCGGAACGACGGGAGCGAACAGCTCGGAGACGTTCGGGGCGCGGACGGCCCGTTCATAGGACACCCGCAGACGCAGGTCCGGGATGATCTGCCAGTCGCCGCCCAGCTTGTAGGTGCTGTTGCCGCCGCCATGCGTGTAGTCGGCGTAACGGTAGCCGCCCTCGAAGGTCAGATCCTTGAAGAAGGTCATGTTCTGGATCAGCGGAATGCGGATTTCCCCGAACACGTCCTTATCGGACTGCGAGCCCCGGGTGTCGCCAGACGCCCCGCCCGAACCGGCGAGGTCGCCGGCCAGTTGAGGCGCGTCGAACTGGGTCTGCAGGAATTCGCGGTGGTATTCGACACCGACCGAGATGCCGATGCCGTCGGTGGCCCAGGGCGACTTCATGCCGTATTGGCCAAGATCGCCGGCGATCGTAGCCGTAACCACCTGCTGGGTGAGCAGCGACTTGTCCACCGCGCTGCTGGCCAGGTAGTTAAGCGCCTGTTGGGTGACGCCGCCCGGGGAGAAGATGTTCCACGGTACGCACGCCGCATCGATACCCAAGGAGGCGACCAGGCAGACCGGAGCGCCGGCCGCTGTTCCGCCCACGTGGCCGGGAGCGCCGGCCGCCGGGTTGGGGATCACATCCAGGGCGTTGTGGATGCGGCTGTTGAGGAAGTAGCCGTTCTGGACGGTCGTTAGGTTGGTCTGGCCCCATTGACCCGAGAAGTCATAGGTCCAGCCCTGGCCGATGTCGCCCTTGGCGCCGAACACGATCCGGAAGTCTTCGTGCTCCAGATCGGCGATCCGAGGCGCGCCTCCTTCGACGTTGCGGCGGCCAACGCCGACATTGGCAATGGCGTTGGGATCGCCCGCGTGATTGATGGTGACGCCGGGGGACACGGTTTGGGTGCAAAGTGTCGTCGCCTGCTGAGCCGAAAGCAGCGGGTCGTTACACGGGATTTGGTCCAAGGTCGGCAGGAAGGCGCCGGAGGGCGCGATCTGGGCCGCCGTATGGTCGTCCATGAACATGAAGCTCGAATAGAGGTCGAGCCATGGGGCGACTTGATAGTGGGAGAACTCCCCGGCGTTCCAGCGCGTGTCCGGCCGCTGGATATAGTTGGCCGGGCCGTAGTTATAGGCCTGGTTGGCGGCAAACGGCAGCATGGTCGCGCCCCCGCCCGGGATCAGGACGTCGTAGCCGTTGCCTGAATGGTACGTCGGAGTGACCGCAACGCCGCCGACATACAGGCCGCTGGTCGGGGCCAGGGCCGGATTCGCCGGAGTGTTAAGGTTGTTGATGGTGATCCGGCCGGTGGCGTCGTTGGACGAGCCGGCGCAATATTGCTGAAGCGTGTTGGTGTTGTTGCTGGCGATCGTGCACGACCCCCAGTCGACCTGCGAGAGCTTCACGGCCCCGATCGAGGTATAGCCGAGGTAAAACTCGACGTTGCCCTTGTCGTCGGGGGTGTTGGCGCCGCCGGTAATGGTGACGGTGCGGCGCGGGCCAAGCCACGCCACGCCTGACGGGATGGGGAAAAGCGGGAAGCCGAAGGTCGGTCCGTGACCGAAATTGTTGTCGCGGCGGACTTGCTTGTTGTTGTTGTCGTGCTCGCCGATTGAAAACTCGGAATCGATCTGCAGGCCCTCGTAGTTGTGCTTCATGATGAAGTTCACAACCCCGGCCACGGCGTCCGAACCATAGACGGCGGAGGCGCCGCCGGTCAGCACTTCGACCCGGTCGATCAGGGCCGGCGGGATGAAGTTGAGATCCGCCACTTCGGCGATCGGGTCGCCGGGAGGCACGCGCTTGCCGTCAACCAGCACCAGGGTGCGGACGTCGCCGAGGCCGCGCAGGTTGACCGTGGCGGTGCCCGTGCCGCCGTTGGATTCGAATTGACCGAAGGTCGCGAAGGCCTGCGGCAGATTGTTGATCAGGTCTTCGACGTTGGTCGTGCCCTGCAGTTTCACCTGCTGATTGTTGATCGTGGTGATCGGGCTGACGCTGGTCAGGTTCCGCTGCGGGATGCGCGAACCGGTGACCACCAGCTCCTGCACCTGGGTGGCGGGTTCAGCCGCGGCCGGGGCCGGAGCCTGAGTCGCCTGGGCGAAAGCACCCGTTGCGGACACGGCCGCGACGGCGACGCCGGAAATCATGGACGACGCCAGCAGGCGCGTGCGCATGGTCATTGTGGTCAATTCAGATCCCTCCAGTCAGCTCAGGCGCCATCGTTATGATGGTCACGTGAGCGCGAGCACAAAAGCGTTCCGGGCGAAGATGGTCCCCCCCGAATGTTCCGCTCTTAGGTTCCGCGCCGTGAATCGGTCAACGACATTACGGCTTCGTAAGGCGGTTCAGCCTGCCGGTGTCACTTTCCGGTCACAGATTCGGGGTGAGGGCGGCCGGCGCGGGAAATTTGGCGGCGTTACGGCCTCCGCGGGAAAGATCGTGCCCAGGATTGCGCCTAGGATTGCGCTCGGGGCGAGAAGCAGATTGTATCGGAGAGCGTTTCCCACATGGAGGGGTTACATGCGTCACGCGGCCTATCAAGCGGCGGGGGCGGCTCTGATCGTGGCCCTCGCGACCACGGGCAGCGTGGCTTCCAGGCCCAAGCCGATGGGCAATCCGGCGGTGCTTCAGACCGTCTTGGATTGCCGCAAGGTCACCGATGGGCCCGAGCGTCTGGCGTGTTACGACAAGGCGACCGACGCCATGGCCACCGCCACCGCCAGCGGCGATCTCGTGGCCATTGACCGCGAGCAACGCCGCGCCGCGCGCCGCCAGGCGTTCGGCTTCATCCTGCCGTCGCTGTCGTTCCTGGAGAAGGGCGACAAGGTCGGGGAGATGGATCACATCACCGCCGCCGCCGCCGAGGTCAGCCAGGATCCGTTTGGCAAATGGGTCGTGAAACTCGATGACGGGGCCATGTGGACTCAGACCGAGCCCGATCAGCTCGGCCGGCGACCGCATGCCGGTTCGACGGTGTCGATCAGCCGCGGCCTGATGGGTGGTTTCTTCATGACCATCGACGGTCAGGCGGCCGGCAAGGCCAAGCGAATCGGCTGATGGGCCGGTTTCGCAAGGTCACCGACCGCTTCAGCGTCAGCCCGCAAATCGGGATAGACGATGTCGCGGCCGCCGCCGCCGAAGGCTTCACCGCCATCATCAACAATCGCCCCGATGGCGAGGAGGCCGGACAGCCGACCGCCGCCGAGATCGGCGATGCGGCCGGCGCCGCGCGACTTGCCTACCAGCATATTCCGATCGTCGGGCGCCCGACGTCGGACCAGGCGGCGGCGGTGCGCGAGGCGGCGCGGCAGGGCAAGACCTTGGCCTTCTGCCGATCGGGCACGCGCTCGATCATGGCCTGGAGCCTCGGGGCCTTGGAGGCTCGGGACGCGGCGCGCGACGAACTGGTGCGACAGGGGGCCTCGGCCGGTTACGATCTGGAGCCGATCCTCCCGATCGCCTGACGTCTCACCTGACGGCGGTGGGCGCGCCGATCCGCGAGTTCATGAAATCCTGGACATTGCGGGCCTGCTTTTCCCAATCGGCCTTGGTCAAGCACACTCTGTGGCCGCCCAGGCGGCTGTTGATCGGCACCTCTGTCTTGCAGATCAACTTCGTGTCGGCCACCGAGCCATAGTTCCGCACCGGACCGACGCCGTTCACCTTGGCCTCGGAAACCGTGGTTGCCGCCGGCTGAGGGATGGTGGCCGCCACCGGGGGCGGTTCGGGGATCGTCGCCGCGTAGGTTGGCGCCGGTGCTGGCGGATCGGCGGCCATGGCGGCGCCCGCGCCGCCGACGAGAAAGAGGCTCAGCAAAAGGCCGGCACGCATTTCAGACTCCTAAGGTGAGGCGATGGGCTGCGGTTCAGTCTATAGCGGATGCCGAAACGATCAACCGGAGCGGCGATGGACGTCCACTATCCCTCCGCAGGCGCGCGAGTCGCCGACCTCGCCGTGCACATCGCCGGGCTGGCCTTTGGCGGGGCTGGCGGCATCGTCCTGATCGGCCTCTCCTTGCATATAGGCGGGGGTGGATTGGTTGCGGCGGTGTCTGTCTACGCTGTCTGCCTGCTCGCCATGTTCGCCTTTTCGACGGCCTATAACTTCGCTCGGCCGAGCTGGCAGCCGTTGCTGCGCCGCTTCGACCACGCCGCCATCTTCTTGATGATCGCCGGTTCCTACACGCCATTCACCACCCAGCGCCTCGAAGGGACCTGGGCGATTGGCATGACCCTGGCCGTCTGGACCCTGGCCCTGGCCGGAGCGGCGGCCAAGCTGTTGGCCCCAGGGCTCGACCGGCGATTCTGGGTTGGCTTGTACCTGGCCCTCGGATGGGCGGTCCTGGTGGCGATCAAGCCGCTAGCCGGCGCCGTCTCAGTGGTCGCACTGATTCTGCTTGTCGCCGGCGGACTGCTCTATTCGTCTGGCGTCCTGGTGTATGCACGCGAGCGACTGCCTTTCCGCCGCGCTATTTGGCATGGCTTCGTGCTCGCGGCCGCGGCGGTTCAGTATGCCGCGGTGCTCGTTGGCGTGGTTCTAGCGACGCCGCACTGACGGCGTTGCGGCTGTCTACCAGGGCAGAGCCAAGGCGGTGTCATTGGCCCACCGAATGTGCTCGGCGACCTGATCGAGCTGGGCTTCGAGATCTTCTGTCTGAGCCGGTGTCAGTTGGCCTTTCTGGCCGTCGCGCATGGAGTCTTCATGCGACTTGATGCCATGCAGGGCATCCTTGACCCGATCGAATTCCACCCGGCTGATCGTGCCGCTGTCGCGCGACGCTTCGATCTTGTGGCGCAGCCAGTCCTCGCGCTGGTTCAGGGTCCAATTCTGGTGGCTGGCTGTGGACGGCATGGTCGTGTCTTGCGCCCGGGCCGGATTGGCCAGCGGCGCGACCGCGAAAAGGGCGACGGCGCCGCCCAAAGCCAGAGTCATATTGAGTAGCTTCACCGTTTTCTCCGTTGAGCTCGCCTCCCGGAGCATGAACGCACTTAGGCTCGATCGGATGCAGAGCCATTTCGATTGCCGGTTCGGGAACGCGCGCTGGCGGAACTGGACCAAAATGCGGCAGCCAAATGAACGGCGCCACACAGGTTGACTCACGATCGGTTCAGGAGCGCTTCTCTATCAGGATCGGTATCGTCCAACGCTGCGTTCGACGCTCGACGGACAAGCTCTTTAAGGAGACGCATCATGAAATCGCTTTTGCTGGCCGGCGCCGCCCTGGCGCTGCTCGCCGGCTCGGCCTCGGCCGATCCCAACGCGCACGACGACCGCGGCGACAAGCCGGCCCGGTCCGCGCCAACCCAGAGACAGGAAGCTCGGCCGCAGGAGTCCTTCCGGGCTCCCCAGCAGTCGTACCGCGCCCCGCAACAAATGTACCGGGCCCCGCAGCAGACCTTTCGCGCTGCGCCGCAAAACAACACCTACCGCAACGTCCAGCCGGCGTGGCGATCCGCGCCCGGCGTGACAACGGCGCGCCCGAACTGGAACGGCGCCCGCATCTACGGCGGGGCCTCGCCGAACACCGGCCAATATCGCAACGGCTATGGCGTCCAGCGCCAGGGCGCCAACCCTTATGACCGCTACAATGGCGCCAACCGGAACGACCGCAGCGGCTACACCGGTCGGCAGGGCTGGCAGGGCCGCAATGGAGTCGCCAGCAACCGCGGTGACTGGAACCACGGCCGCGATTGGGCCCACGATCGCAACTGGGGCCGCGATCACGATTGGGGCCTGCACGGCGATTGGTGGCGCGATCGTGAAGGATTCGGCGGCTACTACGGTCACCGCAACGGCTATTGGTTCGCGCCGGGCTGGGGCTACTATCAGGTCGATCCCGCCTGGTACGGCTACAACTGGTCGATCGGCGCCGAGGTCCCGTACGCGCTGCAGAGCTACGTGGTCAGCGACCCCTACGCCTATGGCTTGCCGGACGCGCCCTACGGTACCGAATGGATCTTCCTGGGCGACCAGATCGTCCTGATCGATCTCAATAGCGGCCAGATCGTTCAGATGGCCGGTTCCTACTGATCGGCCTTGTTTGACTGGTGAAGGTCGGGGCCGGACGGAGCAATCCTTCCGGCCCCTTCTCTATTGGGCCAGGGCGTCCTTGGCGAACTGCAGATCAAGCAATTTCAGCCGCTTGATCTCGTCGCGTAGACGGGCCGCCTCTTCGAACTCAAGATTGGCCGCCGCCTCGCGCATCCGCGCTTCCAGGTCGCGCAAGGTCGCTTGAAAGTTGCTGCCCAGGAACGGCCGCGAGTCTTCCGCAACCCCGACGTCAACTGTCACCCGGTCGCCCCGCTCATAGGGGCTGGCCAGCAAGTCCTTGATCTGGCTGCGGATGCTTTCGGGAGTGATGTCATGCTCGGCGTTCCAGGCCGCCTGTTTGTCTCGCCGACGGCTGGTCTCGGCCATGGCCCGCTCCATCGAGCCGGTCATGGTGTCGGCATAGAGGATCACCTTGCCGTCGATATTGCGCGCCGCCCGGCCGATGGTCTGGACCAGTGAGGTCTCAGAGCGCAGGAAGCCTTCCTTGTCGGCGTCGAGAATAGCCACCAGGCCGCACTCGGGAATATCGAGGCCCTCGCGCAGCAGGTTGATGCCCACCAGGACATCGAAGGCGCCCAGCCTGAGGTCGCGGATGATCTCGATGCGCTCAAGCGTATCGACGTCGCTGTGCATGTAGCGGACCCGAAGGCCCTGCTCGTGCATGTATTCGGTGAGGTCCTCGGCCATCTTCTTGGTCAGCACCGTGACCAGGGCGCGATAGCCGCGCTTGGCGATCTCCCGACACTCGGCGATGCAGTCGTCGACCTGGGAGAAGCCGTCCTTGGCGACCGGCCGCACTTCGACCGGCGGATCGATGAGTCCGGTGGGCCGGATTACTTGCTCGGCGAACACGCCGCCGGTGCGGTCGAGTTCCCAGCGCCCCGGCGTCGCCGAGACGAACAGGGTGGCCGGACGCATCGCCTCCCACTCCTCGAACTTGAGCGGGCGATTGTCGAGGCACGACGGCAGGCGAAATCCGTATTCGGCGAGGTTGAATTTGCGGCTGTAGTCGCCACGGTACATGGCCCCGAGCTGCGGCACCGTCTGGTGGCTCTCGTCGACGAACAACAGGGCGTTATCCGGAATGTATTCAAAAAAGGTCGGCGGCGGTTCGCCCGGCCGTCGTCCGGTCAGGTAGCGGGAATAGTTCTCGATCCCGGCGCAACTCCCCGTCGCCTCGATCATCTCGATATCGAAGGTGGTGCGCTGTTCGAGCCTCTGGGCTTCCAGGAGCTTGCCATTGGCGACCAGCCAGTCGAGGCGCTGGCGCAACTCGAGCTTTATGGCGCTCACCGCCTGGACCAGTGTCGGCCTCGGCGTCACATAGTGGCTGTTGGCGTAGATGCGCACCGACGGCAGGTCGGCGGTTTTCTTACCGGTCAGCGGGTCGAACTCGGAGATCGCCTCGACCGAGTCGCCAAACAGGGCGATGCGCCAGGCCCTGTCCTCATAGTGGGCCGGAAAGATCTCGATGGTGTCGCCACGGCGGCGAAAGGCTCCGCGCTCGAAGGCGTTGTCATTGCGCCGATATTGCTGCGCCACCAGATCGGCCATCAGCCGTTTGTCGTCGAGCCTGTCGCCGACGCTGACCGTGGCGGTCATGGCGGTGTAGGTCTCCACCGATCCGATGCCGTAGATGCACGACACCGAGGCGACCACGATGACGTCGTCACGTTCGAGAATGGCGCGGGTCGCCGAATGTCGCATGCGGTCGATCTGCTCGTTCCGCGACGAGTCTTTCTCGATGTAGGTGTCGGTTCGGGCCACATAGGCCTCGGGCTGGTAATAGTCGTAGTAGGAGACGAAATACTCCACGGCGTTGTTGGGGAAATAGCTCTTGAACTCGCTGTAAAGCTGGGCCGCCAGCGTCTTGTTGTGGGCCAGGATCAGGGCCGGTCGCTGGGTCTGCTCGATGACCTTGGCCATGGTGAATGTCTTGCCGGAGCCGGTGACACCCAGCAGGACCTGATCGCGCTCCCCGGACCCCAGGCCATCGCTCAGTTCGGCGATCGCCCGCGGTTGGTCACCGGCCGGCTCATAGTCGCTGACGAGCTCGAAGCGTCGGCCGCCCTCGCTCTTTTCGGGCCGCGCGGGACGGTGCGGCGTCCACAAAGCCGGGGCGAAGTCCTGAACGAAGGGGGCGGAGGCGTCCGAGACGCCAGCGGAACGGGCCATGAACGCCAAGGTAGGGAAGCGGTTGGCGCTTGGCCAGGGGAGGCGGCTTCGCTGCGTCGCAGCGTAAAACTTGCCAAATTCGGCCCCCTCCTTTAGAACCCCGGACATCCGGCCTTTCCCTGCCTGGCCGGAGCTTCCTTGTCGCCTCGCGGCCGGGGATCGAATGGGGGGCGCATTGGCCCTCGCCAAACAGGTAATTTGTTTTGTTTTTCAAGTTTCGCGCGCCCGCGTCCGCGCTCGCGCCGATATTCCATTGCGGCTGGCTCGCCGGTGTGGCCGCGGCCGCGGCCTGTCTGGCTGGAGACGCCCAGACGGCCGTGCAGCCAAGCTATCCGGCTGCGGCCTTGGCCGGCTACACCCGCGCCGCTGCTGCACCGCAACCAATCGCGGTAAAGCCCGCGCCAGCGCCGGACGTCCGGGCCGAGTCGCCGACGCCCCGCACCGTCGATTGCCTGGCGACGGCAGTCTATTACGAGGCCCGCGGTGAAAGCGTCGTCGGCCGTGAGGCGGTGGCCCAGGTGATCCTCAATCGCATCCACAAGGGTGGCTGGCCGAAAAACGTCTGTGCGGTCGTCTTTCAGGGCCGCGGATCCGGGGTCTGTCAGTTCAGCTTCGCCTGCAACGGCGCGATGCGGGGCCCTCGCGAGCATCTGGCCTGGCGCGACGCTCGGCGGATCGCCACCAAGGTCCTGGCCGGAGAGGCGTCGAACCACGTCGGCGCCGCGACCTATTTTCACGCCATCTGGGCGGGAATGCACCGCGGCGCCATCCGCCTCGGCGGACAGGTTTTCTACACCTGACAGATGGTCGGCGGCCCGCTACGACGTGGGCATGACCGATCGCCCCATCGCCATCCTGTTCGCGCTCTTCCCGGGTGTGACCCAGCTCGACTTCACCGGCCCGCACCAGGTGTTCTCGCGCCTGCCGGGAGTCAGCGTCACTGTCGCCAGCCTCGAGGGCGTCCCGATTGAAGCCGATGGGCTGACCTTCGCCGGCCTGGCTCGGCTGACCGATATCGATCGCTGCGACGTGCTGTGCGTGCCGGGCGGCGCCGGAACGAGCGCCGCCATGCTCGACGTCGCCTTCCTGGAGGAGATCCGCCGTCTGGCGGCGAGCGCCCGCTACCTGACCTCGGTCTGCACTGGCTCGCTGATCCTCGGCGCCGCCGGGCTCCTCAAGGGCAAGCGGGCCGCCTCTCATTGGGCGGCGCGGGAACTGCTGGCTGAGTTCGGCGCTATGCCCGACCCGGGACGGGTCGTGCGTGACGGCAATCTGATCACCGGCGGCGGGGTTACGGCCGGGATCGATTTCGCCCTCGTCCTGGCCGCCGAGCTGGCTGGGGCCGAGACGGCTCAGGCCATCCAGCTAGCGCTCGAATATGCCCCCGCGCCGCCCTATGACGCCGGACGGCCGGAAACGGCGCCAAACGCGATCCTCGGAATGGCCGAGCGCCGAATGGCGGACATGGCGGCGGCGCGCCGTGCGGCGGTGAAAACGGCGGCTGCGAGGCTCTAACGGCGCCCGTCCCTGATCCCGTCAGATCGCGTCGAGACCGATGTCGAGGATGGGGGCCGAGTGGGTCAGGGCGCCGACGCTGATCAGGTCAACGCCGGTCTCGGCGATGGCGCGAACGTTCGCCAGGCTGACGCCGCCGGAGGCTTCGAGGAGCGCCTTGCCGTCGGTTCGCCGCACGGCGTCGGCCAGGTCGGCGAGGGCGAAGTTGTCGAGTAGGACGATATCCGGCCG
>DATBOH010000215.1:0-5194 GCA_036553915.1 Caulobacteraceae bacterium
GCCCGCCGCCAAGACCACGCCCAAGAACATGCTCAATGTGTTCGACCGTCCATTGTTGGCGCATGTCGTCCACGAGGGCACGCTGGCCGGCATCGAGCATTTCATTTTCATCGTCGGGCGCGGCCAGATCGCCATTTCCGACTATTTCGACCACGCCTTCGAGCTTGAAAGCCAGCTCGACAACCGCGGCCGCGTCAAGCTGATCGCCGATGTGCGGGCCGATCTTCTCGATCCCGGCCAGATCAGCACGGTACGCCAGATGTCGCCGCTCGGCCTCGGCCATGCGATCTGGTGCGCGCGCGACCTCATCAACGACGAGCCTTTCGCGATCATGCTGCCGGACATGCTGATCGAGGCCGAGCCGAGCGGTCTGGCTCAGGTCGTCACCGCCTATGAGAAGGTTGGTGGGAATGTCGTGGCCGTCGAGCCGGCTCCAGAGGGCGAGGCCCACAAGTACGGCATTGTGGCGCTCGGCGCGCCCGAGCCCGGATTCGATGGCCGGCTGGCGCCGATGACCGGGATGGTGGAAAAGCCCGCTCCCGGAACCGAGCCCTCGGACCTGTTCATCACCGGCCGCTATGTGCTGCAGCCGCAGATTTTCGACAAGTTGAGCGGCCAGGCGGCCGGCGCCGGTGGCGAGATTCAGCTCACCGACGCGATGCTAAGCCTGATGGCCAGCCAGCCGTTCCACGCCCTGCGCTATGACGGCGTCACCTATGACTGCGGCGATCCGATCGGACTGCTACGCGCCAATGTCGCCTATGGCCTCAGGCATTCGGACCACGGCGAGGCGGCCCGGGCGGCGGTGCAGGCGGTTCTCGACGGCGCGTGAGCGAGCCGGGAGCGCTAGACTTTAGAACGCTGTCAGCGAATTGACCTATCCGGCGGCCGACGCGTCCGGCTGATCGTCAGGCTTTTGGCCCGCCGGGCATGCCCCGACATAGGTCGCCTCATTGTGGATCTTGGTGGTGCGCGGCGGCTGACCGGCCATCGTCATGGTCATGGTCATGTCGGAAGCCATTTTGGTCTGGAAATCTCCGTTCACCTCGGAGTGCGACACCATTGTGATCCGCGGAGAGGCGCAGGTCATGTCCATCACGATGCCGCCCAGGAACTTGCGCTTGATGGTGAACTGGCTGCAGTGCGTTGGCATCTTCATCGCCAGCGGCTTGCCGGAGTAACAGGTGGTGTCCGTGGATGGCTTGCCATCGCCGTCATCGGTTGTGTTCCGCCACAGCCCGGCCCGGGGACGAGGCAGGTCCGAGGCGTTGATGACTTGATCGGGACCG
Source organism: Caulobacteraceae bacterium (assembly GCA_036553915.1). GTDB lineage: Bacteria > Pseudomonadota > Alphaproteobacteria > Caulobacterales > Caulobacteraceae > Acaudatibacter. The sequence continues at coordinate 1,290 of DATBOH010000215.1, forward strand.
CTGGCGGCGGGCGGGGCTCCAGCGGGAGCGCGCAGGGCGGATGGGCCGCCCGATTTCGGGCCGCAGCCGCTCAAAAGACAGATGGCCGTAATCGTCACGGCCGTGCGCGCCACCGTCATGTCAGCTCCCCCCAAACAGGCTTTCGCCCAAACCCCGGATTTCTCAAGATGATGACAGCCGGGCGGCGGAATGCAAAGCGCATCCGCGCTATCGCAGTTCCTCGACCAAAGCGATCAGACGCGCGAGGTCCTGCGGTCGTGACAGGCGGTGGTCGCCGGCGCGCACGAGGGTGAAAATCAGGTCTGGGCTTTCGATGGCGCTCGCCAGCTCAAGGGCGTGGCGCCAGGGAACCTCGGCGTCGGCGCCGCCCTGCAGGATGCGCACAGGGGCGGCGATGGCGATCGGGCCGGGCAGAATTGACCAGCGCGCTCCATCTTCCAGCAGCACGCGCGATATCGGCAGGCCGTGATCGCCATCGGGCGACGTCGGACGCCAGACCCCGTCGCGGGCGAGATCGATCTTTGCCGCCGCGCCCAAGGCGGGTTTGAGCAGCGCTTCGGTGAAGTCGACGGCTGGCGCGACAAGCACCAGACCAGCGATCCGCTCTGGCCGGGCGAAAGCGACAAGGCAGGCGATCCAACCGCCCATCGACGAGCCGACCAACAGCAGCGGCCCTTTGGTCAGGGCCTCGATCATCGCCAGGGCGTCGCCGCGCCAGCGGGTTATGGTTCCCGTTTCGAAGTCCCCTTCAGAAAGGCCGTGTCCGAAGTAGTCGAAGCGCAGCAAGGCGCGGCCGTTTTCCGAGGCCCAGGCCGCCAGAGCCGCGGCCTTGTTCCCGTCCATGGCCGAGCCGAACCCGCCCAGCCAGACGACGGTCGGGCCACGGCCCTCGACCATGCGCCACGCCAGCTTCGCACCGTCAGCCGTCAAGTGGCCAAGTTGTTCGTTCATGGCGTGGAAACTCCGGATTGGCTACACCGGCGAGGGCGCGGGAAAGGCATATGCTTCCAGAGGACTTCACGCTCTTGCAAGTCACACCGGCCCTTGAGAGCGGCGGCGTGGAGACTCTGACCGTCGATATGGCGACGGCGGTGGCGGCGGCCGGGGCCCGTTCGCTGGTGGCCTCGCGCGGCGGCCGGCTCGAGCAGGCCCTGGCCTGGGGCGGCGGCGAGCTGATCCGGCTTCCCGTCGACGCCAGAACCCCGTGGGCGATCGCGGCCAACGGCGCCCGACTGGCGCGTATCATCCGTGAACGGAACGTCAGATTGGTGCACGTGCGGTCGCGCGCGCCGGCCTTCAGCGCGCTGTGGGCGGCGAGGCGGACGGGGACACCCATCGTCGCCACCTATCATGGCATCTACACGGCCAAATCCAGCCTCAAGCGCTGGTACAATTCGGTGATGACCCGGGGCGATGCGGTGATCGCCAATTCGGCCTTCACCTGCGAGTACATCCGCCGCCAGCATCGCGGGGCTGAACGTCGGCTGGCCCTGATTCCCGAGGGCATCGACGTCCAGCTTTTCGACCCCGCGGCCGTGGCGCGCGAGCGGGTCGCGGCGGTGCGCGAGGCCTGGGGCGTCACGCGCGAAGAGACGGCGATCGTCCTGGTTGGGAGGCTGACCGGGTGGAAGGGCCATGCCGTGGCGATCGAAGCCTTGGGCAAGGTCAAGGATCGCGAGCGGGTCAAGCTGGTGTTCGTCGGCCGCGGCGCGGGCGGTCCGCTGGCGGCGCAATTGGCGCGCCAGGCCGGGGAAGCCGGCGTCGCGCTCGTCATCGCTGGCGAATGCGCCGACATGCCGGCCGCCTACATGGCCGCCAATCTGGTCATCGCCCCCTCGACGGAGCCAGAGTCGTTCGGCCGCGCCATCGCCGAGGCGGGAGCGATGTCGCGTTTGGTGCTGGCCTCCGACCTCGGCGGCGCGGCCGAGATCGTCGACGACAGGCGAACCGGGTTTCTGGTCAAGGCCGGGGTCGTTCGGGCCTGGACCAACGCCTTCGATCGGGCTCTGCGGCTGGAGCCAGGCGAACGCGCCGTCCTGGAACTGGCGGCCTGGGCGCGGGTGCGCGAACGTTATTCCCTTGAGCGCATGCGAGAGGCGACGTTCGACCTCTATCGCCGTCTGTGCGAGGAGGCGGCCCCATGAAGCCGCAGCCGGCCATCCTGGTCATCAAACTCTCGGCGCTCGGCGACTTCGTGATGGCGTTTCCAGCCTTCGCGCGCATCCGCGCCGCCCACCCGGACGCTCGCATCACCCTCTTGACCACGCCCACCTATGAGAGCCTGGCCCGGCTCAGTCCCTATTTCGACGCTGTCGAGACAGACGGCCGACCGTCCGGGCCGGCCGCCTGGTGGACGTTGGTGAGGCGCCTGCGGCGGGCGCGCTACGAGCGCGTCTACGATCTGCAAGCCAATGACCGCACGGCCTTGATGTTCCAGGCCCTGCGGCCCGGCCCGCCACTATGGTCGGGAACGGCGCGGGGCTGCGCCCTGCCGCACCGCGAGATAGACCGCGAGTCCATGCACCCGCTGGAGCGGCAGGCCGGCCAGCTCGAGGACGCCGGCATCTGGCCCGACGCGCCGACCGCGCCGCTATCGGCCCCGCCGCCCGACATCTCCTGGATCCTGCAATCGGTTAGGGCCCCGGCGCGGCCGGCGGCGCGGCCGGCCCGGCCGACGGTGCTGCTGGTCCCGGGCAGCTCGGCCAAACATCCGGAAAAGCGCTGGCCGGCCGAACACTACGGGGCTTTGGCGGCGCGCTTGGAGAGCGAGGGCTTTGACGTGCTGGTGATCGGCGGCCTGCAGGAAGGCGAGTTGGCCCGGGCCATCCAGCGCAAGGCTCCAAAGGCCCGCGATCTCACAGGCCGCACCGACGCCGCCCAGATCGCCGCCCTGGGGGCGAGGTCCGCCGTGGCGATCGGCAACGACACGGGTCCGATCCATCTGATCGCCGCCGCCGGAGCTCCGACCGTGGTGTTGTTTTCATCGGCCTCCTCGCCGGAGCGCTCGGCCCCGCGCGGCCATGTAACGGTGTTCCAGGCCCCGGCGCTGGCCGACCTGCCGGTCGAAACCGTGCTTGCCTCGGCCCTGTCGCTCGCCAGACGAGATGTCGCCGCTTCTTGAATCGGCGTGGCGCCTCGGTCATATACTTGCGACCGGTCGGCGGTTAGTCTTGTCCGCCACAGGGCCTTTCGTCCCACAGCCAAGGAGTCTTGCCTATTCGTCGTCCCATGCCCGCGCCGCCGTCCAAGGATGGTCCCCGCATCAACGAAGACATCCGCGTCCCCCGCGTTCTGCTGATCGACGAGAACGGAGACAAACAAGGGATCATGCCGACATCGGCGGCCCTGGAGGCGGCCCAGGAAGCCGGGCTCGATCTGGTCGAGGTGTCGCCGACGGCCGACCCGCCGGTGTGCAAGATTCTCGACTTCGGCAAGTTCAAATTCCAGGAACAAAAGAAAAAGAACGAGGCACGCAAACGCCAGAAGCTTGTCGAAGTAAAAGAAATAAAGCTTCGCCCGAATATAGACATTCACGACTATGAGGTGAAGGCCAAGGCCATGCACCGTTTCTTCGAGGAAGGCGACAAGGTCAAAGTGACGCTCAGGTTTCGTGGGGGCGAAATGCGGCATCCAGAATTGGGCATGAAGCTGTTGCTACAGGTGCGAACCGACTTCGATCCGGTGGCCAAGGTGGAATATGAGCCGCGCATGGAAGGCCGGCAGATGATCATGATCCTGGCCCCGAGGTAGGGTCAGTCCATCGTCGCCACGTAAGGCAGGTCGCGGTAGCGTCCGGCCATATCCATGCCATAGCCGACCAGAAACCGGGCGGGCGCGTCCCAGGCGAAATCGTCCGGCTCGATGGCCCTGGTCCCGGGGGCCGGCTTGCGGGCGAAAACGCAGCT
>DATBOH010000244.1:0-11169 GCA_036553915.1 Caulobacteraceae bacterium
TGGCGTCCTTGCCGACCAAATCGATGCGGCTGACGTGGCTATCGAGATTGACGCGGATCATCGGCCAGTTAAGCCTGGCCGCGACCTGTTCGATGTGGGTCGACTTTCCGGTCCCGTGATACCCCTGGATCATGACCCGGCGATCGTGGGCGAAGCCGGCGCAGATCGCCAAGGTGGTCTGGGGATCGAAACAATAGGCGTCGTCGAGGTCCGGCACATGGCTGTCGCGCTCGGAAAACGCCGGCGTCAGCATGTCGGAGTCGACGCCGAACAGCTCGCGAATGGAGACGAGGCGGTTGGGCTTCAACGCCCGCAGCGGGTCGGATTCGATTTCGGTCGGCTGGGACATAGCCGTGGTTCCCTAGAATAACGCTTCGCCCGACGCAACGCGCCGGGCAGCGCCTCAAGCCAGCCTGGCCTTGCGCAAGGCCTTATAGGCGCGGATCACCCGCTCGAGTTTGTGCTCGGCGGAGCGGTCGCCGCCGTTGGCGTCCGGGTGGCAGAGCTTGACCAGTTCGGTGTAGCGGCGGCGGATGGCCTTGCGGTCGGCGTCGAACTCCAGGTCGAGATCGTGCAGGGCCTGGCGTTCGATTCGGCCAAGGCCGCGGTCGGCGGCGGCTTGTTCCCGGGCCCGGAAAGCCCCGCCGAAGAAGCCGAACGGATCGCCGAAGCGCCCGCGGCCGCCTTGGGCCTCGCGATTGCCGCGACTGGGTTTGAACGGCCAGGTCGGCCGCCCGCCCGTGGCGAGGTCGTCGACGATGCGGCTGCGCACTTCGGTTTCGCTCATGCCGGCGAAGAAATTCCAGGTGCGGTTGTATTCGGCGGCGTGGGCCTGGCAGAACCAATAGTGTTCGCCAAGCATGTCGCGCGATTTGGGCGCCTTGGCCGTCGCCTGCGCCCGGCAGCTGGGATGATCGCAACCGCGCTCGCCGCCAACGGCCGCCTCGGCCTCGTCGACATCGACGGGGGGGCGGACGCGAATGTCCACGAACCGGGGCTTGTAGGCGAAGCGCATGGCCTGAAATTAAGAGGCGGCAGGGCCAGAGTTCAAGAATTGACATTCACCGCAAGCGTGTCGGATCATAGGCGCGCTCTATGGGCGCCGTCGCCGAGACCATGAACCGCAAGTTGAATGCGGCCCTGTCGCCGCTGCGGCTGGAACTCCGCGACCAATCGGCTTTGCATTCCGGCCACACCCACGCTGGAACCGAAAGCCATTTCGACCTGACGATCGAATGCGCCGCCTTCGCGGGCCTTACCCGGCTGGCGCGCCAGCGGTTGGTGATGGGCGTACTCGCCGAAGAACTGGCCGGACCTGTGCACGCGCTGTCGATAAGGGCGATGGCGCCGGGCGAGAGCTAGCTGGCAAGAGCTTTGCGCAGGGCGCTCGCCAATTCTCCGGCCCGGAACGGCTTGCCGAGTACGGGAGCGGCGCGGTCGACCTCGCGCAGGCCGCCATCGCCATAGCCGGTGGAGAAGACCATCGGCACGCTTCGAGCCCGCAACGCATCGGCGACCTCGAAGACCGGCAGGCCGGCCAGATTGACATCCAGAATGGCGACATCGATCGGGGCTTCGCCGGCCAAAGCCAGGGCCGGCGCCAGGGCATAGGCGGGACCCACGACCTCGCAACCAAGATCGCCCAGCATGTCTTCAAGCAACATGGCGATCATGGCCTCGTCCTCGACCAGGAGCACGCGCCGGCCTTGAAGGTCGGCAGGTTCGCTCAACGGCGTACCTCCCTCGATGTGCGGGCCGCCGAGGCGTCCCCGACAACCATTATGGGCTTCGACCCGACGTCTCTCAAGCCCGTCCGATCGGTGGGCTGACGGCGATCTGAGTGATCTGATGACGGTGGCGGCGAAGAATGCGGAATTGGTGACCCAGGAAGCGGAAAGTCTGGCCCGGTTCGGGAATGGCGCGGGCCTCGTGGATCACCAGACCCGCCAGCGTCACGGCGTGGTCGTCGGGAAGATTCCAGTCGAGAGCCCGATTGAGGTCGCGGACGGTCAGATCGCCGTCGACATGCACCCAGCCGTCAGCCTGGCGCCGGAGGCCGGGAATCGCCTCGTCGTGCTCGTCTTCGATTTCCCCGACGATCTCCTCAAGAATATCCTCAAGCGTGATCAGCCCCTGAAGCACGCCATATTCATCGACCACCAGGGCGAAGTGCGAGCGGCGCTTCAGAAAGGCGTCGAGCTGGTCCTTGAGATGCGTGGTCTCAGGAATAAACCAAGGTTCGCGAAACAGGCCGCTGATCGCTACCGCCGAAAGATCGCCCTCGGCGCTGGCGATCGCCCGGAAAAGATCCTTGGTGTGCAGGACGGCGACGATATTGTCGCTCTCGCCGCGATACAGCGGCAGGCGCGAGTGCTCCGCCTCAAGGGCCTTGTCGATCAGGGTCCGGATGGGAAGATCGGCGTCGATCGCCAGCATGGCCCCGCGGTGGATCATCACCTCCGACACCGTCACCTCGGCCAGATCCAGCACCCCGCCCAGCATCCACCGGTCGCCGCTTTCCACCGCCCCCTCGGCGTGATGGTATTCGACCGCGCCTCGGATCTCCTCATGGGCTGCGGCCGAATCGTCGCCAACATCAAGGCGAAAGCCGAAGAGGCGCAGAATGCGGCGCACGACGACCTGCACCGCCCAGATAATCGGCCCCAGGACCCGCACCGCCGCCAGCATCGGGCCGGAAAGCCGCCGGGCCACATCGTCAGGCCGCAGGATGGCCAGGGTCTTGGGCAAGACCTCGACGAACACGACCACCAGCAGCGTCATCACCGCCGTGGCGATGGCCACGCCCCAGGCGCCAGGAACCAACTTGGTGATGAAGGCGGTCGTCAAGGCCGAGCTTAGGATGCTGATCAGATTGTAGCTCAGCAGGACCGCGCCGATCATCGTTTCCTGGTCGGAGATGAGCAGGTTGACGCGCCGCGCCGCCTTGTCACCGTCGCGCTCCAACTGGTGCATGCGACCGCGACTGGCGGCCGTGAGCGCGGTTTCGGCGGCCGAAAACACGGCCGCTATGGCCAATAGGGCGACGACCGCCACCGACAGCGCGATCAGACCGGCGATCATGGGGCCGCCCCTTCGGCGATCAGGAAGGCGCGGACCGTCGGGGCGTCGGCGTCGCGATATACGAAGGCGCGGCCGATGCCGTGGGCAAGAATGAAAGTCATTCGTCCGGCGCTGGCTTTCTTGTCCTGAAGCATGCGGGCGAGCAGAGCATCGGCTGAAAAGCGCCGTTTCAAGTCGGCTAGCGTGGTCGGCAGGCCACAGGCGGCGATGACCGCGGCGACGCGCTTGGCGTCGGCCTTCGAGGATATCCCAAGCCGGGCCGAAAAGCGGAACGCCATGGCGCAACCGATCGCCACCGCCTCGCCATGCGAGAGCGCGTCGTCATAGCCGAGCTCGGCCTCGAGCGCATGCGCGAAGGTATGCCCAAGATTGAGCAGAGCGCGAGCTCCGCCCTCACGCTCGTCCGCCGCGACGATGTCCGCCTTCATGGCCACCGAGCGCGCCACGGCTTCGCCAAGCGCCCCGCCGCTTCGGGCCAGCACCGCCTCGGCGTTCGCCGCCAGCCAGTCGAAGAACCCGGCGTCGCCCAACAGGCCGTACTTCAGCACCTCGGCGAAGCCACTGCGCATCTGCCGTTCCGGCAGGGTGTCGAGCAAGGCGAGGTCGGCCAGCACCAGGCGCGGCTGATGGAAGACGCCGATCAGGTTCTTGCCGCGCGGGGTATCGATCGCGGTCTTGCCGCCTACCGAGGAATCGACCTGGGCCAGCAAGGTGGTGGGAATCTGGATGAAACCCATGCCCCGCTTGACGATCGCGGCCGCCAAGCCGGTCAGGTCGCCGACCACCCCGCCGCCAAAGGCGATGACGATGTCGCCGCGGTCGAGTTCCAGAGCCAACATGGCGTCGCAGACCGATTCCAGCCCGGCGAAGCTCTTGGCGGCTTCGCCCGGCGGGATGACAATCGGCTGGCAGGCGATGCCAGAGCCCGCGAGGACCTTTTCGAGTCGAGCGCCGTGCAGGCGATTGACGGTCTCGTCGATGACCACGGCGGCGAACGCACGCTCGGTCAGGGCGCGCAGCCTCGGACCGATGTCTTTGAGCACCCCACGACCGATCACCACGTCGTAGGCGCGTCCAGCCAAGGCGACGGGGACGATAGTGCTCATGTCGACAGGCTCTCGCGCTCGGCCAGGGCGGCCATGATCGCGGCGACCGCCGAATGATGGGCGCTATCGCCGCTCTCGACCGTAATCTGGGCCTGGGCGTAGATGGGGTAGCGGGCTTCGGCTTGCGCCTCGAGGACCGCGCGCGGGTCTCTGCCGGCGACCAGCGGCCGGGTGTCGCGGCGCCCGACGCGACGCGCCAGGACATCGAGATCGACCTTGAGCCAGACCGATGTCGCCTTGGTATTGATGAGAGCCCGGGTCTCGGGATCGAGGAAGGCTCCGCCGCCGGTGGCCAGGATATGCGGCGGCCCGTCCAACAGTCGGGCGATCACCCGCCGCTCGCCATCCCGAAACGCCGGCTCGCCGAAGGCGGTGAAAATATCGGAGATCGATCGGCCCGCCGCTTTCTCGATTTCGGCGTCGGCGTCATGGAACGGCAGGCCGAGGGCCTGGGCCAGGCGGCGCCCGACCGACGTCTTGCCCGAGCCCATCAGGCCCACAAGGGCGATGGTTCGGCGGTGGGAAAGCGCGTCCGCGACCATTGGCGGGGCTTTACACGACGGCCCTGGCGCGCGCCATCTTCGACCATGATTCGCGCTGACCGCCCGTGAGCGCCTGGAGCGAGGCTTTCCTGGAGATGATGGCGGTCGAGCGGGCCGCCAGCCGCAATACCCTGGCCGCCTATGCCGCCGACCTCGGCGATCTGGCCGGCTTTCTCAAGGGCCGCGCGACCAGTCTGGAGGCGGCGGTCGCCGAGGATATCGAAGCCTATTTTGTCGCCATGGCGCAGCGCGGCCTGGCGCCGGCCACCGCCGCCCGGCGACGGGCCTCAACCCGGCAATTCTACCGTTTTGCGCTCGCCGAAGGCTGGCGGACAGACGATCCGTCGCGCCGGGTAAGCTCGCCCAGACTCGGCCGTCCGCTCCCTAAGGTGCTGTCCCTGGCCGAGGTTGAGGGGTTGATCGCGGTCGCGGGCGAAACTGGCGAAGCGGCCGGGATCCGACTGGCCGCCATGGTCGAGCTTACGTATGGCGCGGGGCTCAGAGTCTCTGAAATGACCGGATTGACGCTGGCGGCGGTGGCTGGCGATCCCGCCTATCTGATCGTTCGCGGCAAGGGCGGCAAGGAACGCCTTGCGCCTCTGGGCGAAAAGGCGCGGGCGGCCGTCAAGGCGTGGCTGCCATTTCGCAAGGCCGCACTCGGCAAGGCGGTAAGCCCGTGGCTGTTTCCTTCACGCGGTCGGGGTGGCCGATTGACGCCAAGGCGCTTCGCCCAGCTCCTTGAGGAAGCCGCGCGGGCGGCCGGCATCGATCCGCGCCGAGTCAGTCCGCATGTGCTTCGCCACGCCTTCGCCACGCACCTTCTGAATGGCGGCGCCGATCTGCGCGTGGTTCAGACCTTGCTCGGCCATTCCGACATCGCCACCACTCAGATCTACACCCATGTCGCCCAGGAGCGACTGGCGGAGGTGGTTCGCACCCGCCATCCTTTGGCCCGCCGCGGGGATCGCTAAAGCCGCGCGAGGCGGGCGAAGATTTCCTCCGGCGGGATCGGCGGGACGATGTCGAAATCCTTGTCGAACACCTGCGCGAGATCGGCGGGGTCGGCGATTGCGCGTTCCTCGGCCCGTCCATCGCGCCAGCGGCGCCGCAGGCTTAGATCAACCAGATTTATCCGGCATGTGCGGGTCAGGCGCTCAAGGATCAGGGTGCGCCGGAATGGCGCCTCGTGGCTGTTGGCGGTGAAGAAGTTGCCGAGCGCATAGTCGGAATCGAGCTGTGGCTGCAGGTCGAAGACATAGGCGCGGCGCCAGCCTTCCGGCGTCAGGACGGCGAGTCCGTAGCGTTCCCCCAAGGTCTCGATCCGCCAGGTCGCCGCCGGGCTCCGCTGAACGGTGTCCGGCAAGAAGGCGAGCGGGGCGTCGAGCAGATGAGCGCCAAAGCCGACGTCGGCCAGGAAGACGCCTTCCGGCAGCGTCACGCGCAGCAGCATATGGGTGCGCGGACCCAGTGGCGCGTCCGGCGGCGACATCCAGGTGACCCGGCCGGCCAGGCTTTCGACCTCGAATCCGATGGCCGTCAGGGCGCCCCGGAAGAGGGCGTTCTGCTCGAAACAGTAGCCGCCCCTGCGGCTGGCGACGAGCTTGGCCTGCAGGTCATCCATCGCCAGCGACACCGGGCGCCCAGCGAACGGATCCAAGGCTTCGAAGGCGATCGCGTCCACATGCCGGGCATGGGCTTGCGTCAGGGTCTCCAGATCGGGGCGCGGCGCGCCGATGAAGCCGATGCGCCTCAGATAGGCGTCAAGTTTGAAGTCGCTGGCCATGCCCCCCTTCCTCCACCCGGCGCCGTGGGTCCGGCACAGCCGTTCGCCCTGGCGGCCGAGGTCAACTTGCCCGACCCGGCCTTCCCGCCTAGGGTCGCGCCGATTTTTCCAAGAGTGACGTTACAAGAACCGAATGGCAGCGCACTACCTGGAATTCGAACGGCCGATCGCCGATCTCGAAACCAAGATCGATGAGCTTTCCAAACTCTCCGAGACCAGCGGCGGGGGCGGATTCGATGCGGAGATCGCGGCTCTGCGCGCCCGCGTCGAAACGCTGCGGACCGATACCTACGCCCACCTCGACGCCTGGCAGAAGACCCAGATCGCCCGTCACCCCGAGCGGCCGCACTTCGTCGACTATCTGGCCGGACTGATCGAGGATTTTGTCGAATTGCGTGGCGATCGGGTGTTTGCCGACGACCAGGCGATCCTCGGCGGCCTCGGGCGCTTTCGCGGCCGACCGGTGGTGGTGATCGGCCAGGAAAAGGGCCACGACACCACCACCCGCATCAAGCACAACTTCGGTGCGGCGCGGCCGGAAGGCTACCGCAAGGCCATCCGCCTGATGGATCTGGCCGAGCAGTTCAATCTGCCGGTGTTGTCGTTCATCGACACTGGCGGAGCCTACCCCGGTATCGGCAGCGAGGAGCGCGGCGTCGCCGAAGCCATCGCCCGCGGCACCGAGCGCTGCCTGACGCTCGGGGTGCCGATGATCGCCACCATCACTGGCGAGGGCATGAGCGGGGGGGCGATCGGTATCGCCGCCGCCAACCGGGTGCTGATCATGGAACACGCCATCTATGCGGTGATCTCGCCCGAAGGCTGCGCTTCGATCCTGCTGCGCGACCGGGCCATGGCCGAGGGCGCGGCCAAGGCGATGAAGATCACCGCCCTTGACCTGCTGGAGCTGAAGATCGTCGACCGCATCGTTCCTGAGCCGCCCGGCGCCGCCCATGCCGACCCTGGCGCGGCGATCAGCGCCGTCGGCGACGCCGTCGAAGCCGAGCTAAAGGCCCTCGCTGGTCTGACGTCCGATCAGTTGCGCGACCAGCGCGCCGAACGCTTCTACGCCATCGGCCGGAACTAGCCGCGCCTGCCGCATTCGCAAGCCGGGAGCGCCTCTCAGCCGCTGGGATCGCACACGTCCCGGCGCGAGACGAACAGGACCATCCGAAAGCCGGCGCCGGTCCATTCGAGGAACGCCACGCCGTCGCGAGAAGGATCGTCGCCGGCGGCCCCCATGACGATCAGCAGCCGGCTGTCGAGGCGGTATCGCAGGTTGAAGAACGACGGTTGAGCTTCGCCATCGGCCGGGTCGGCGACATGGTGAGCGGTCACCTTGCGCCACTCGGCGTCGAACGCCAGCCTGCCGGAGCGGGCGTCGGCCACGCCCCAGTCGAGGCAGGCCGATCCGCAGTCCCAGCCGATCAGGGTCATATGGCCGGCGAAATCCGGCCCGGCGGCCGCGTCGGTGACGACTTGGTCGCGATTGCGGCCGGCCTCCGCATCGGAGGTCACGTCCACAGGCGCGGGTTTGGCCGGGCTCTCGGCCGGGGCCGGGAAGTCCTCGAACTTCGGAACCGGCTGACGGATGGCGCTCAAAGCCATCATGCAATCGTCGGCCGGTTGCGTCGCTGCCGGCGCCGCGGCGAGGCCGAGGAGTGCGGCCAGAAGCAGCGGCCTAGTCGTTCTGGATGACATTTCGGCAGGCGCGCGCGATCGGTACGTGTTTGACAAGATCGAGGCCTCTTCCATTGAAGCGATAGTAGTTGACGCCCTCCAGGGCCGCATCCTCATCCGGAGCGCCCAACAGGATGAGCAAGGTGCTGTCGAGGCGATAGCGCATGGCAAATTGGTCGGTCACGCCTGTCGCCGGCTTTGGCTGAAGATCGCCGACGTGTCCGGACCATATTTCGTGGGGCTGGGTGGAAATCACCCGTCCTGAGCGCCCGTCGACAATCTCCCAGCACAGGCTGCCGGCGCCACAACCGAATGTCGCCAGGGTGAAGCGACCGGCGAAATCGGGCCCCTTTCGACTGGCCCGGCGCAGCACGGTGCGGAATTGGCCAGCGGCCGGATTGGATTTCAGGTCGATCGTCGCCGGCCGGCCTATCCTCTCGGCCCTGGCCGGAAAGTCGGCGAACCGGGGTGTGGGGCTCCGGACCGCGTCCAGGAAGATCATGCACTGGCTTTCAGGGATGGCCTGGCGGGCCATGGCGGTCGACGCCGCCGAGACGGCGATGATCGCGACCAGGGCTGAGCGCATGGGTATCGAGCCCCGTTAGTGCTGGCTCTCCGGCATCTTGACCACCAGGCCATCGAGTTCGTCGCTGACCTTGATCTGGCAGGACAGGCGCGAGTTGTCCTCGACGTTTTCGGCGAAATCGAGCATCGATTCTTCCATGGCCGACCGGTCGCCGGTCTTCTCGAGCCACGGCGCCTGCACATAGACGTGACAGGTGGCGCAGGCGCATGCGCCGCCGCAGTCGGCGTCGATGCCCGGAATGTTGTTCTTGACCGCGCCTTCCATGACCGAAAGCCCGGTCTTCACCTCGATGACATGTTCGACACCGCTGTGTTCGATGTAGGTGATCTTGGCCATGGACTCCCCTGGACGGCCCGTTCTAGGCCGCGACCTCTTTCATGGAAACCGACGTGTCGGCAAGTTTCAACCGGTCGACCGGCCGGCGCTGGCCGATCAGCAGGCGCCCGCCCATGAATTCGGCCGGCGCATTGACCGCCTCGACGGCCTGGATGACCTCGCCTTTGAGGTGGAAGACCGCGAACTTCGCTTGGTCCGGATCGCCGCGAATGAGCACCCGATCGGATCCGATCGGCAGGCCGGCGAACTGGTATTTGAGGTCGTATTGATCCGACCAGTTCCAGGTAACCTCAAGGGCGGGCGGCGGCCTGCCGACGATCGCCGATGCGGCGTGCCGGGCCTGCTCAAGTGCATTGGCGACGCTCTCCAGGCGAAAGCTGCAGCCGTAGAGCGGCATCGGCCGCCGAGTGACGTCGCCGAGCGCGAAGACCGCCGGGTCGGAGGTCCGCGCTTCGATATCGACGACGATCCCGCCATGCACCTCAAGCCCGGCGGCGGCGGCGAGGCCATCGGCGGGCGGCGCTCCAACCCCGACGAGCACCGCGTCGCAGGCGACAGACCGGCCATCGCCCAGTCGGACCGCATCGACCTCGCCGTTCGCGCCCTCGAAGGCCACAACATCGGCGCCCAGGATGAATTCGACCCCACGGCCGCGGTGATAGTCGGTGAAAAACGCCGAAAGCGCCGGACAGGCGACCCTGGCCAGGATCCGGGGTTCCTTTTCGATCACCACCGCCTCGGCGCCGAGATGGCGGGCCGAAGCGGCCACTTCCAGGCCGATGTAGCCACCGCCGATCACCGCCAGCCGCTTTCCTGGACCGAGTTTCGCTTTGAGGTCTTCGGCGTCGGCGATTGAGCGCAAGACCATGACGCCATCGCGCTCGGCGCCGGGGATGGCAAGGCGCCGCGGAACCGCGCCGGTGGCCAGGATGAGTCGGTCATAGGTCCGACGCCGCCCATCGACGAGCTGGACTTCACGGGCGGCGCGATCGATGGCCGCGACCTTGGCGCCGGTGATCAGCTCGATGCCGTTATCGGCGTAAAAGCTGGCCGGCTTCAGGGTCAAGCTCTCTTCGTCCGTCTCGCCCTTGAGCCAGGCCTTGGAGAGCGGCGGCCGCTGATATGGCGGCGGCGCCTCTTCGCCGATCAAGGTGATCGGCTCCTGATAGGCGAACTGGCGCAGTAGGGCCGCGGCCGTGCCCCCGCCGTGGCCGGCGCCGACGATAATGACGCCTGCGTCACTCATGCCCAATGTCGATGCCGACAAACGCGGCGGGCGTCAATGCACCCGCCTTTGCGGCGGATCGTCAGGCGACCCGTTCGACCAGCATCCCCTTGATGTCGGCGATCGCCTTGGCCGGGTTGAGCCCCTTGGGACAGACCTGGGCGCAGTTCATGATCGTGTGGCAGCGATAGAGCTTGAAGGGGTCTTCCAGGTTGTCCAGGCGTTCGCCGGCCGCTTCGTCGCGACTATCGGCCAGCCAGCGCCGCGCCTGCAGCAGGGTGGCCGGACCGAGATAGCGGTCGCCATTCCACCAATAGCTCGGGCACGAGGTCGAACAGCAGGCGCAGAGGATGCATTCATAGAGTCCGTCGAGCTTGGCGCGGTCGCCCTCCGATTGTCGCCACTCGGTCTGCGGCTGTGGCGTGCTGGTGTGCAGCCACGGCTCGATGGAGGCGTACTGTGCGTAGAACAAGGTCAGATCGGGCACTAGGTCCTTGACCACGGGTTGGCTGGGGAGCGGCGCGATGGTTATTTCGCGGCCAGGGACATCGGCCCAGGCATGGGTGCAGGCCAAGGTGTTGCGGCCGCCGATGTTCATGGCGCAGGAGCCGCACACACCCTCACGGCAAGAGCGTCGGAACGTCAGGGTGGTGTCGATGGCGTTCTTGATGTGGATCAGTACGTCAAGCACCATCGGCCCGCAGGCGGCGACATCGACCTCATAGGTGTCCCAGACCGGATTGCCGCCGGCTTCCGGATCGTAGCGATAGATCCGGAATGTCTTCACAGTGCTGGCGCCGCCCGGCGCCGCGTGGCGCTTGCCCTTGCCG
>DATBOH010000256.1:0-22855 GCA_036553915.1 Caulobacteraceae bacterium
GCCTGCGCTTCACCACCACTCGCCGTGCTTCCGTGGCGCTTCCGCAGGAGGGCGCGGTCCGATTGCGCGCTGGTGAGGAGGATATCAATCGATTGAAATTACTATAGAACCTGGCGCACTCGACAGGATTCGAACCTGTGACCTCTGCCTTCGGAGGGCAGCGCTCTATCCAGCTGAGCTACGAGTGCGGCTCGGGCCGCCGGCTTTAGCCGAAAAGCCGCCTCGCCGGCAAATCCCTTACAGCACCCAGCGGAAGGCCCGGCGCAGCTCGGCGGCCCCGCCGGTTTCGTACCAGCGGCCGTGGGCCAGGATCACCCGCTCCGGGTCCCAGGCGAGCATCTGTTCGGCCGCCGCCCGCAGCGCCGCCCGCTGGCGGCGAAAGGTGAAGCGCATGTCGTGCGGGGTCGAGCCGTCCGGGTCGGCCGCCCCGCCCACCCGCACCAGCGCCCGCCACAGCGGCGAGCGCAGCCGGGCCAGCTCGAAGTTCTCGATCAGGTCGGTGAGCACCAGGGTGCGGCTGGGGCGATGAAAGAACACCGCCTCGGTCAAGACGTCGCCGGCGACCAGAAGCTGGTCGATCTCGCCGCTCCAAGCCGCCGGCGCAACCGCGCCGAGCCGATGGTCGATGGCCAGGGGGCGGCGCGCGCGCTCGGCCCGCTCGGCGACCCCGGGCGAGGCCCACAGCTCGGCCTCCGGAAACAGGCGGCGCCAGTCCGGGGCCCACCAATAGTGGAGGGTGTTGGGGGCGATCAGCCACCGCACGGGCCCCAGGGCCGCCACCTGGGCGACAAGCGCCGGGCTGGCCGCGGTCGGCGAATGCAGCCACAGGCCGCCGCCGGCCAGCCGCACCACTGTCATCCGGGTCGGGAAGGGCATTTTCAGGCCCAGATAGCCGAAGGCGATCTCCGGCCCATCGACGATCCACACCGCGTCGGCGACCGGCTTGAGCACATCCAGCGGCGCATAGGGGCGATAGGCGGCCTGGGCCATGCGCCCCACCCTGGCTCAGGCGGCCGGCGGCTGGCAACCCTCGACACGATCAAGCGTTGGCGTAAGGGAGCGAAGGCGAACGGGATCTGAAGGATGGCGCTTGAGATTTCGGTGGGGCCGCCGCGCCTCTCCATCAACCACGGCTATGGGGTCTTGGTCACCGACCAGGACGGCCAGATTCCCTGGCCGACCGACAAGGGCTTCTACCACTCCGACACCCGGGTGCTTTCCAACTGGCAGATCTACGCCGACGGCCAGCCCTGGGATCTGCTCAACAGCGGCGCGGTCGACTACTATTCCTGCCGCGTCCACCTCACCAACCAGGCCCTGGTCACCGAGAGCGGGACGATTCCGGAAAAGACTCTGGGCCTGACCATCGCCCGCTGCATCGTCGGCGGCGTGCACGAGGACCTCGATCTCTACAACCATGGCCAGACCCGGGTCCGCTTCAATCTCGAGATCGTCATCCGCTCCGACTTCGCCGACCTGTTCGAGGTCAAGAGCGGCAAGATCGTCCGCCGCGGCCGCATCACCACCGAATGGTCGCCAAGCCGCGGCCGGCTGTCGACCAGCTATGTCAACGACGACTTTCGCCGCGACCTGATCGTCAGCGCCAAGCAGAGCACCTCGACGCCGCACTACGCCAATGGCCGCATCAGCTTCGATGTCGACCTGGCCCCCGGCAAGCGCTGGCGCACCTGCCTGCTCTATGAGGTCGGCGATGGCGAGAAAATCGACCCGGCCCCGCGCGCCTGCGCCGATCACGACGATGGCGCCGGCGCCCGCCGGCGGCTGGACGACTGGCGCGAGGCGACGCTGAAGGTCGAGACCGCCAGCGCCGAATACAACCGTTTCTATGTCCAGTCCGTGCAGGACATCGCCTCGCTGCGGCTGCCGATCGAGGGCACCGACCATCTGCAGTTCGTGCCAGCCGCCGGCACCCCCTGGTTCGTAGCCCTGTTCGGGCGCGACAGCCTGATCGTCTCGCTGCAGACGGCCATGGTCTATCCGGATCTGGCCCGCGGGGCCTTGGAGGTGCTGGCCCGCTATCAGGCCAAGAAGCGCGACGACTGGCGCGACGCCGAGCCGGGCAAGATCATGCACGAGCTGCGGCGCGGCGAGCTGGCCCATTTCAAGATCATTCCGCACACGCCCTATTACGGCACCGCCGATGCGACGATCCTGTATCCGATCGTCCTGCACAACGCCTGGCGCTGCACCGGCGATGAAGACCTGCTGCGCCGGCATCTGCCGGCGGCGGAGAAATGCCTGGCCTGGATCGACCGTTACGGCGATCGCGACGGCGATGGCTTCCAGGAATACCAGACCCGCTCCAAGGCCGGCTACTACAACCAGGGCTGGAAGGATTCCGGCGAGGCCCTGGTCTATCCCGACGGCAAGCTGGTCAAGACACCGATCGCCCTCGTCGAGCTGCAGGCCTATGTCTATGACGCCTGGCTGCGCATGGCCCAGGTCTATGATGCGCTCGGCAAGCCGGGCCGGGCCGGAACCCTGCGGCGGCGCGCCAAGGCGCTGTTCAAGCGCTTCAACGAAGATTTCTGGGACGAGGAGCTTGGCTGCTACGCCTTCTGCCTCGACGGCGACAAGCAGAAGGTGCTCAGCGTCGCCTCCAACCCCGGCCAATGCCTGTGGGCCGGCATTGCAACCCCGGAGCGGGCCGGCAAGGTCGTTCGTAGGCTGATGAAAAAGGACATGTGGAGCGGCTGGGGGGTGCGCACCCTGTCGTCAGAGCACGCCGCCTACAATCCCTACAGCTATCAGAACGGCGCGGTGTGGCCGCACGACAACGCCCTGATCGCGGCCGGTTTCCGCCGCTACGGCTTCGACAAGGAGGCGGCCGCCCTGGCGCGCGGGGTGATCGAGGCCTCGTCGTACTTCATCCAGCACCAGCTCCCAGAGCTCTATTCCGGCCTGCAGCGCGCACCTGAAAGCTTTCCGGTGCAGTATCTTGGGGCCAATGTTCCCCAGGGCTGGGCGGCCGGCGCCTGCTTCGCCTTCCTGCAGTCGATGCTCGGCTTCGCCCCCGACGCGCCCGCCGGCAAGCTCTATCTCGATCCGCGCCTGCCCGACTGGATGCCGAAGATCGCCATCGCCGGCCTGCAGGTCGCCGGCCAGAAATTCGATATCGCGTTCTGGCGCGACGGGGCGACGACCCGGTACGAGGTCACCAAGGGCGATCCCAAGGCGGTCGAGCAGAAGAGCTATGCGACCCTGACCGAACGCTGGCGGTGATCGCTCAGGCGGTCGCTGGCTTCGCCCGGCGACGCAAGGCGAGGCCAAGGCCGGCGAATCCCGCCAGCATCAGAGCCCAGGTCGCCGGCTCAGGCACGGCGCCGGCGCCGAAGTTATCGGCGTTAGCCCCGCCATAGAATCCCAGACCGATGCCGCCGCCGCTCAGGCCAGGGCCGTAGTTGAAGGTGTAGATCTGCTCGGCGCCGACGTTTGGGAATATGTCCAATGTGGCCAGGGTGCCGATGACCGAGACCACGACGTGGGCGGAGGTGAAGCTGCCGCTCAGGTCAGTGAAGGTGACGTCGCTGTTGTTGCCGGTGCCAAAGGAATAGGTGTCGAAAGCGGACCCGCCGTTGTTCTGGACCTTGACAAAATAGTCATATGCCGAGCCCCAGCCCAGCACCGCCGCCACGTAACTGGTGCTATTGGTCGGATTGGAGATGTCGAAGGAGACCGTATCGCCGCTGCCGCCATTGAAGGTGGCGAGCGATTGGTTCGAGCCGAACGCCTGGTCGCCGACAATGCCCGATGTGCCCGCCTGCTGGGTCCATCCAGGGCCCAGGGTGCTGCTGTCGGGGCGATTGAAATTGTCCAGAACCGCGGCTGAGGCGGCCGATCCCGCCATTGAGGCGATGGCCGCGACGGCGGCGAAAAGGGCGAGCGCGGTCTTCATTATTGCTGTCCCCAGATTGCCAGCCAGCCCTCCAGGAAAGGGCGGCCCTTAGGGCTTAACACCCGCCTCGCCGCAATCAAGTCACAAATGGCCGCAAACGGCCGAGAACCGACGAGAAAGCTCGGATTGCGACATTAAGCCGCGGCGGCGTCAACGCGCTCTTGGCCCTGGCACGGGGGCGTGTTCTCCCCTAAGGCCACGCCGTCGAAACGGAGTTCCGCCCGCATGCGCCTGGCCACGCGATCCGCCGTCGTCACCGGCTCGACCAGCGGCATCGGCCTGGCGATCGCCAGGGCCCTGGCGGCCGAAGGCGCGAATGTGATGCTGAATGGCTTTGGGGCCGCCCCTGACATCGCCGCCGCCCGCGCCGCCATCGAGACGGAGTTCAAGGTCGAGGCGCGGCATTCTCCCGCCGACATGACGCGGCCGGAGGAGATCGCGGCCATGATCGGCGAGGCGGAAGCGGCCTTCGGCGCGGTCGATATTCTGGTCAACAACGCCGGCATTCAGTTCGTTTCGCCGATCGAGGCCTTCCCGCTCGACAAATGGGACCAGATCCTGGCCATCAATCTGTCGGCGCCGTTCCACGCCATGCGCGCCGCCATTCCGGGCATGAAGGCGCGCGGCTGGGGCCGCATCATCTCCACCGCATCGGCCCATTCCAAGGTCGCTTCGCCGTTCAAGGCCGCCTATGTCAGCGCCAAGCATGGCCTCGATGGCCTGACCAAGACGGCGGCCCTCGAACTGGCCACCAACGGCGTCACCGTCAACTGCATCAGCCCGGGCTATGTGTGGACGCCGCTGGTCGAGGCCCAGATCCCGGCCACCATGCAGGCGCGGGGCCTCAGCCGCGAACAGGTGATCGCCGAGGTGCTGCTGCAGGCTCAGCCGACCAAGCAGTTCGTCGCCGTTGAGGAGGTCGCGGCCCTGGCTGTGTTCCTCTGCTCGGACGCCGCGGCGCAGATCACCGGCGCCAACCTCTCCATCGACGGCGGCTGGACGGCCGCATGAGCGCCCTGATCGCCCTGGCCGAAATCGAAGCGGCGCGGGCCCGCATCGCGCCCTATGTCTCGCCAACGCCGGTGCTGGCCATGAATCCGACCGGGTTGAAGCTCAAGGCCGAGAACCTGACGCCGATCGGGGCCTTCAAGATCCGCGGCGCCTTCAACGCCATGCTCGGTCTTGATGAGGCCCAGAAGGCGGCCGGCGTGGTGGCCCATTCGAGCGGCAACCACGCCCAGGCGGTCGCCTATGTCGCCGCCCGGCTGGGAATCAAGGCCACCGTGGTCATGCCGGCCAATGCTCCAGCCCCCAAGCTCGCCGGAGTGCGCCGGGAGGGAGCCGAGATCGTCCTCGTCGGTCCGGCGGCCGCCGAACGGTCGGCCAAGGCGCGGGAGCTGGCCGACGCGCGCGGCCTGACGCCGATCGAGCCATTCGACATGGAGGCGATCATGTGCGGAACCGGGACCGTCGGGCTGGAGATTCTCGAACAGGCCCCCGAGGTCGAGACGATTTTCGTTCCGGTTTCCGGAGGCGGCCTGCTGGCCGGGGTCGCGGCGGCGGTCAAGCTGTCGCGGCCATCGGTCAGAGTGATCGGCGTCGAGCCGGCGTTGGCCAATGACGCGGCCCAGAGCTTCAAGGCTGGAGAGATCGTCACCATCACCGCCGAGGAGACCCTGCGCACCCTGGCCGACGGTCTGCGCGTGCAGCGTCTGGGGGCCAAGACCTGGCCGCATATCCGCGCCTATGTCGATGACATCATCACTGTCAGCGAGGCGCAGATCACCGCCGCCATGCGCCGCATCGCCGCCGAGACACGCCTGATCGCCGAGCCGAGCGGAGCGGCCGCCCCGGCCGGGGCCCTGGCCTACGGGGGCGATCCGCGCCTCGGCGTCGCCGTGGTCTCCGGCGGCAACATCGATCCGAAGCTGTTTGCCGAAATCCTGATGGCGGAGTGAACGGCGGGGCCTAGGGTTGCGGGCGCGGACGGAACGAAAAGAAGCTCGACCGCTGGGCGTCCTCGGCCTGAAGCTTGGCGCGCACCCGCATCAGATCCTTCCAGCCGACATAGCCTTCCAGCCGCCCGTCCTGGCGCGAGATCACCGGCAAGTGCGAGACGTTGATCGCCGTCAACCGCTCGGCCAGGGCTTCCAGATATTCATCGGCGTAGGCGAAGCTGAGTTTGGACCCGGCCAGCAGCTCGGCGAGGCTGGCCTGCCGCCGGCGGCCCTCGCGGCGCCAGCGCAGGATCTGCGGCGGATCGATGACCCCAAGCACCTTGCCGGCCGGGTCGACCACGGGGAAGCTCGGATGCACGGTGGTCGGGGCGGTGAGGAACGCCGCCGCTCCGTGCAGGGTGGTGGTTCCGGGCAGCGAGGTAACTTGGCGGGTCATCACCTCGCCGACCTTGGTGAGGGCGAAGGGATCGACGCGGTATTCGCGCACCAGGTGGTGGCCACGCCGGGCCACCTTCTCGGTCAGGATCGAGCGCTTCATCAAGAGCACGGTGACGATGTGGGCGGCGCCACAGGCGGCGATCAGCGGCAACAGCACATGGGTGTTTCCGGTCAGCTCGACGGCGAAGAAGGTCGCCGTGAGCGGCGAGCGCATCGTCCCGCCCATGGTCGCGGCCATGGCTAGCAGGGCCCAGAATCCGGGCTGGCCGCCGGGGAGGAAGCCGGCCAGGGCCGCGCCCATCGCCCCGCCCATGATCAGCAAGGGGGCCAGCACGCCGCCAGAGGTTCCCGAGCCCAGGGCCACCGACCAGATGATCGCCTTGACGACCAGCAGCATGATCGCCGCGCCCAGCAGAACATGGCCGTTCAGCATCGCCGCGATGTTGTCGTAGCCGACACTGAGCGCCTGGGGTTCGACGAGGCCGCCGAGGCCGATCACCAGGCCGCCGATCATCGGCCACCACATCCAATGGATGGGCAGCTTCAGGAAGCCGTCCTCGCAGGCGTAGACGAGCTGGGTGAGAAGCCCGGACAGCAGCCCGGCCAGGACCCCAATGCCGACCCAGGAGAGGCAGGCCAGGGTCGAGATCTCCATCGACCCGGAGAACGGGAACAGCGGCTGGCTCATGTGCAGAAAGTGCCGCTCCACCGCCGCCACCACCGCCGCCGTGGTCACCGGCACGAAGCTGCGCGGCGACCATTCGAACAGCAGCAGCTCGACCGCCAGCATGATGGCCGCGATCGGCGTGCCGAACACCGTCGTCATCCCGGCCACGGCCCCGGCCACCAGCAGCGTCTTGCGCTCGCTGTCGCTGACCGGCAGCGCCTGGGCGATCAGCGAGCCGATCGCCCCGCCGGTCATGATGATCGGGCCTTCGGCCCCGAACGGGCCGCCGGTGCCGATCGCTATGGCGCTCGACAGCGGCTTGAGCACGGCCACCTTGGCGTCCAGGCGCGAGCGGCCGAGGAGGATCGCCTCGATGGCTTCGGGAATGCCGTGGCCGCGGATCTTTTCGCTGCCGTAGCGGGCCATCAGGCCGACGATCAGCGCCCCGGCGACCGGGACCAGAACCGCCCACAGCCCCCAGGGCGAATGGCCGAGATCCAGCTTGTCGAGGCTGAAGCGGCCGAAATAGGCGAAGTTGGTGACCAGGCGAATGAGCTGCAGCAACAGATAGCCGGCGATCGTCGCCGCCGTGGCCACGACCACGGCGATCGCCGCCACGCTCAGCACCCGGGGGTCGGTGGTGAAATCGCCGCGCCGATCGGCGGCGTCATCAGGCGAAAGGGCGCGATCGCGGCTCAGCGGAAGACTCCATGGCTTGAAGGATGGTCCGGCGCTCGGTTAGCTTGGCCAGAAGCGGTTTATATCGCACTGCGATATAACTGATCAAGTCGGAGCAACGAACATGCACAAGGTCGCGGCCGCGCGCCCAAGCGAAGCCGACTATAGGTCGCTGTCGGAGTTCCGCTATGTCCTGCGCCGTTTTCTGGAATTCAGCGAGGCGGCGGCCGAGGCCTCGGGCCTGACGTCGCGCCAGCACCAGGCCTTGCTGGCCATCCGCGGTCATGGCGGCCTGGCCATGACGGTCGGCGAATTGGCCGAGCGGTTGCGCATTCGTCCCAACAGCGCCGGCGAGCTGGCCGACCGATTGACCGCCGCCGGCCTGGTCGTTCGCCAAACCGACGCGCAAGATCATCGCCGCGTTCACATCTGCCTGACCCCGGTCGCCGAAAGCCGCCTGGAGCAACTCTCGGTCGCCCATCTCGACGAGCTCGACCGCCTGGAGCCGGCCCTCAGGCGCCTCTTCGAGCTGCGCCGCGGCGGCCGGTAGCGCCTGAGGGGGTGACAAGCGTCGCTTCAAACCCGACCGTCACGGTCGTTCCGGCGCCGCCGGAGCGCCAGCCGGCGCTCGCCAATCTGTTCCAACTCTACGCCCATGACTTCAGCGAATTCGCCGGCGATCCCGGCCCGTTCTCGCTCGACGAAGACGGCCGGTTCGCCCCCTACCCCTGGCTGGACGCCTATTGGACCGAGCCGGGCCGCTCGGCGTGGCTGATCCGCGCCGACGATCGCCTGGCCGGCTTTGCGCTCATCAATGCGATCAGCCCTCGCGGCGCGGCGGTCGACCACAACATGGCCGAGTTCTTCATTGCCCGACCTTGGCGGCGAGCCGGCGTCGGTTCGCAAGCCGCGCAAGCGCTGATCAGCCGCCACCGCGGGTCCTGGGAAGTGGCCGTGGCGCGGCGCAACCAGCCGGCTCTGATGTTCTGGCGCCGTGTCGCGGCGGAAACGCCGGGCGTCTCAGCCCTGGAGGAGAGCGAGCATCACGCCAGCGATTGGGATGGTCCGATCCTCAGTTTCCGATCGGGGTAGCGGTCTGCTTTTTCGGCGGCGGCGCGCAGTTGGAGAACTGGCCAGCGTGGCAGGCGACCACCTTGGCGCGCCAGGCGGCCAGATCGGCGGCGTGCGCCTGGGCCTGGGCGGCGAGGGCGGCGTCATACTTGGACATCGCCTGGGCGTAGGCCGCATCCTGGGCTTGCTTGCGCGCCGCGTATTCGGCCATTTCGGCATCGAACTTGGCCTCGGCGGCCTGATTGCGGGCCGCCACCGCCGCATTCTGCGCCTTGTTGTCGAGGTTCAGCGTCGCATCGGCGCTGGGGCCGGCGGCCGGCGGACCTGACGGGGCCGGGGTCGCCGGACCGGCGGCGACCGCGGCGGCGAACATCATGGCGGCGAAACTCATACGATCTCCTCCCCCCAAAAAGAGCGCGGCTCCGCTTATCAGATTCCCCCGGCCGGGAACAACTCCGGCCCAGGTCTTGCCATCGCCACGCGCCGGGCCGAAGGCGAAGCCATGCATGCCCTGCTTCTCAGCCTCGCCCTCGCCGCCACCTGCCACCACCAGCCGGCGCCCAGGCGCGATTGCCAGTGCCTGTGCGCGCCCTCTTCCTCGCGGCCCGGCGGCCTCATCTATGTGTGTGGGGCCAAGCGCTGGTTCTGTCCGGCCCCGGCGCGGGCGGTCAGGCCCGCCCGGTCTTCACCGGCGCGGTCTCGGGGGCCAGGAGAGCGGCCGCGAGGCCGATGACAAAGGCGCCAATCAAGAACAAGGCCGGGGTGAGCGGACTGTTGCTGGAATGAATGGCCTTGGCCAGCACCAACTGGGTGGCCCCGCCGAAGATCGAGATCGCCAGGGCGTAGACGATCGCCATGCCGCCGGAACGGATGGCGGGCGGCAGGCCTTCGGCGAGAATCAGGATCGCCTGGGCGCCGGTCAGCCCCACCAGAGCGCCCAGCACGGCCATGCCGGCGAACAGCATCAAGGGCGAGGCGGTGGCGTGGATGACCAGGAAAATCGGCGCCGACAGCGCCGCTCCGGCCAGGCCGGAGACCAGGGCCACCGGGCGCCGGCCGATGCGGTCGGAAATCCACCCCGAACCCAGGCTCGAGACCAGCATCGCCACCGAGATCACGATGCTGACGGCGAAAGCCACGCTCGGCCCCTGGTGAAGCGTGTCGAGCGCATAGGTGGTCATATAGAGCGCGATATAGGTGACGATGGTCGCCGCCAGCAGCAGGAAAAAGGCGCAGCCCATCAGTCGCAGATGCGGGCGCAACGGTGTCCGCAGGCCGGCGACGGGAGCGGCGTGGGTTTCCGGCAGCCGGCCGCGCAGCCATAGGCCGAACGGCACGATGGTTACCCCGAGGGCGAAGGCGACCCGCCAGCCCCAGGCCCCCAGATCCGCCGGCCCGAGCAGCCGCGCCATCGTCCAGCCGACCACCGCCGAGGCGAGGATGGCCACAGCCTGGGAAGCGCCCTGGAAGCTGGTGTAGAAGCCGCGCCGCAGCGGCGGGGCCGCCTCCAGCATGAAGGCGGTGGTCGGACCGACATTGCCGCCGAGGGCGAAACCCTGGATGAGCCGGAAGATCACCACCAGCACCGGGGCGGCCGGGCCGATCATCTTGTAGGTCGGGGTCACGGCGAGGCCGAGCATACCAAGGCCGATCAGGCCGAACGAGATCAGCATCGCCGGCTTGCGGCCGATCTTATCGCCGAGCGGCCCGAGCACCGCCGCGCCGAGCGGCCGGGTCAGGAATCCGACCCAGAAGGTGGCCAAAGACGCATAGAGTTTGTCGGTGGCGTCGTGGCCGGGAAAGAACGCCTCGCCGATATAGACGGCGAACAGGCTGAAG
Source organism: Caulobacteraceae bacterium (assembly GCA_036553915.1). Taxonomy (GTDB): domain Bacteria; phylum Pseudomonadota; class Alphaproteobacteria; order Caulobacterales; family Caulobacteraceae; genus Acaudatibacter. The sequence continues at coordinate 10,568 of DATBOH010000256.1, forward strand.
GTCAGAAAGTCATAGAATTCCAGGGCGTTGCCGATGCTGACCGCGGCGACGTGACTGGCGGGGACATGACGAGTGGCGACGTGGCCGGATGGGACAGCGCCCGCGCGAACTCCGGCGGCGGCTTCGGCCATTCCTGATTTCCCCCGGCTGACTGGCGAACCGAGCACGCGCAGTGGCCCTGGCGGTTGTCAAGGCGCGGCGCGTCGTTTCAGGGGGCCGAAGCCAGGGCCCGCGACAGGGCGATCTCCAGCTGATCGACGCTGAACGGCTTGCGCAGGATCGGGCCGCCCGCGCCGTTGATCGCCTCGATGGCCGCGGTTTCGGCATAGCCGGTGGCGAACACAATCGGAATTCCAGGACGGCGGCCGCGAATGTCATTGGCGATCTGGGCCCCGTTCAGCCCCGGCATGGCGTAGTCCAGCAGAATGACATCGGGGTTGGCGGCGTCCAGCAACTCCAGCGCCCGTAGGCCGCTTTCCGCCAGCACGGCCCGAAACCCCAAGGCTTCCAGAGAGCCGATCAGGAAGTCGCGAACCCCTGCGTCATCATCGATCACCAGGACCGTCGCTGAGGCCGCCTGGGGCGGAGGCTCCGGCGGCGCTTCCGGTCCAGCGTCGCCGAGCGGAAAGGCGCGCCGCAATATGAGCGAGATCCGCGCGCCTTCGCCGGGCTGGCTGTCGATGCGGACGGCGCCGCCGGCCTGGCGGACCGCGCCATAGACCTGGCTTAGCCCGAGGCCCGTGCCCTTGCCGACCTCTTTGGTGGTGAAAAACGGGTCGAACACCCGTCCGAGGATATCGGCGGCGATGCCGACGCCAGTGTCGCTCACGATCAGTTCGACATAGTCGCCGTCGGCAAGTTCCAGATCGCCGGCCAGCGCTTTCGGACGCGTAGCGATCGTCAGCGCGCCGCCGTTTGGCATGGCGTCGCGGGCGTTCAGGGCCAGGTTGAGAATCGCCATTTCCAATTGCACCTCGTCGGCCAGGACGAGAGCGTTGCCGTCCTTAAGATCCAGGCGAATCTGGACCTCAGGCCCGATGGTCCGCTCGAGCATCGGCCGGAATCCCTCGACCACGCCTTTCAGCCCCAGCGGCCGTAACTCCAGCTTCTGGGTGCGCGAGAAGGCCAGGAGTTGGCCGGTAAGCCGGGCGCCGCGTTCGGCCGCCATCAGGCCCGCCTCGGACCAACGGCGCACGCGCTCGACGTCGTCGGGCTTGCGGCGGATGAGGTCGAGGCTGCCGGCGATACCCTGGAGGAGATTGTTGAAATCGTGGGCGATGCCGCCGGTGAGCTGGCCGACGGCCTCCATCTTCTGGGCCTGGCGCAGGGCCTCCTCGGCCTTCATCCGATCGCCAACGGCTTCCTCGACCCGCTGCTCCAGCACCTGCTCGGCCTGCTTGCGGTCGCTGATATCGACCACCGAACCGATGCAGCCGATGAAATCCCCGGCTCCATCGAAGCGCGGGGCGGCCGTCTCGACCACCCAGCGATACACGCCATCGGCGCGCCGCAGGCGATAGTCGATCTGGAACGGAACATGGGCCGCGTGCGCCTGACGCAAGGCCCGCTTCACGCCGCCCCGGTCCGAGGGGTGCGCCGCCGCCAGACGGTCAAAACCGTCCCCATGGCCGGTGAAAGCCCGCCAGGCCTGGTTGAGATAGATCCCGGCCCCCACCCGGTCGGTGACCCAGAGCATGACCGGCGCATGGTCGGCCATGCTCCGGAAGCGCGCCTCGGATTCGACCAGGGCGGCGGCCACCCGGCCGCGGATATCGGCCATGGCCAGATTGGCCCCGACCCGGGCGATCAGCTCGCGGGCCGAAAACGGCTTGGTGAGATAGTCGTCGGCTCCGGCCTCCAGACCCTCGACCTTGGATTCCTCGCCCGAACGCGCCGACAGCATGATCACCGGCAGGTCGCGCAGCCGCTCGCTCTGGCGCACCCTGGCCAGCAAACCAAACCCATCCAGGCGCGGCATCATCACGTCGGTGATCAGCAGGTCGGGCCGCCCGCCCTCCAGGGCCTCAAGCGCCGCCTGGCCGTCGATCGCCACGCTGACCTCATAGCCCTTGGCGCGCAGCAGCCGCTCGACATAATCGCGCAGGTCGGCGTTGTCGTCGGCCACGAGGATCCGCCCTCGGTTTGCCGGCCCCTCGTCGCTGACACTCGCCCCCGTATCCGGCAGCAGCTCCAGGACCGGCTCCAGCGATAGCCAGCGGCTCGCCTCCTCGAGGTAGCCTGCCGCCCGGGCGGAGTCGGGATGGGGGTCGGTATCGCCGGCGATCTGGGCTGGCGGCAGGTGTTCGAGACCGAACGGGATCTCGACGGTGAAGGCGGCGCCGGCGCCTTCGGCGCTTTCGACGGCGATCGACCCGCCATGCAGCGCCATCAAATCGTGGACCAGGGCCAGGCCGATGCCGGAGCCTTCGAAGGAGCGGCCGCGAGTCCCCTCGACCCGGTGGAAGCGTTCGAACAGATTCGGCAATTCCGTTTGCGGAATGCCGACGCCGCTGTCGCGCACGCACAGGCGGGCGCGTCCGCCCGCGGCGGCAAGGCTGACGGCGATCCCGCCCTCGAACGTGAATTTGAAGGCGTTCGACAGCAGGTTCAGGACCACCTTTTCCCACATCTCGCGGTCGACATAGACCGGCTCGGGCAGCGGCTCGCAGGCGATGGTGAGCGTCAGACCGGCGCGATCGCACAGGGATCGGAAGGTCGAGGCCAGGTCCGCGGTGACCGCCGCGAGGTCGGTGGGGGCGAACCGGCCCTGCACGCGGCCGGCCTCGATGCGCGAAAAATCCAGCAGGGCGTTGACGAGGCGCAACAGGCGCAGGCTGTTGCGATGGGCCATCTCCACCAGCCGCCTTTGGTCGGGGCGCCGCTGCGAGTCTGGCTTGGCCAGCATCTCCTCGAGCGGCCCGAGCATCAGGGTCAAGGGAGTGCGGAACTCGTGGCTTATATTGGAGAAGAATTGCGTCTTGGCGAGGTCGAGCGCCGCCAAGGCTTCGGCGCGGGCCCGTTCGCGCTCAAAGGTGTCGGCCCGGACGACGGCGGCGCCGATCTGGCCGGTCAAGAGCTCGATGAACCCTCTGTAGTCCGGGGTGACGGCGCGGTGCGGGTTGAGGCCGGCGACAATGAACCCCATCGGGGCGCCGCCCTCGACATCGTGGATCGGAACCAGCATCGCCCTGGACGGCGGCGTCTGCCAGAAGTCCTGCTCGACCGTCCCGGTAAGCGCGACGGGCGCATCGACGATCTCGGTCTCGCGGTGGCGCAACACCCGTCCGAGCGGCCAGGGTTGGCGTTCGGCGGCCAGGTCGATTTCGAGAGCCGCGCCGGGCGACAATGGGCTCAACCCATGCAACGCCGCCCGCCGCGCCACACGCCGACCGTCGTCGCAGAGATAGGCGAGCGCGAACGGCAGGTCGCGGGGCTCGGCCTCCAGGCAGGTCTCAAGCGCCGCCATCACCTCCTGGCGGGTGGCGGCCCCGGCCAGCCGCACGCCCAGATCGCGCAGGCTCGCCAGTTGCCGTTCGCCGATGACCCGCTCGGTGACCTCGGTGACAACGCACAGCATGCCCACCGTCGCTCCGTCGTCGTCGGCCAGCGGCGAATAGGAAAAGGTGTGAAAGGTCTCTTCACTGTAGCCGCTGCGTTCCAGATAGAGCTGCAACGCCTCGTCCCTCCCAGGTCGCCTCGCCGGTTTCCAGCACATGGAAAATGCGCGGTCCGATGTCGGGCCAGATTTCCGACCACACCGCATCCGATCGCGCCCCCAGGACCCAATCCTTGCGGATGCCGACCGTCGGCAGATAGGCGTCGTTGCAGAAGAACGTCAGCTCCGGCCCCCAGGCCATCCACATGGCGAAGCGCGAGGTCAGCAGGATGCGAACGACGGTTCTCAGGCTCTGCGGCCAGGTTTCCGGGACTCCGAGAGGCGTAGCCGCCCAGTCGAAGGCGCGCATGCGCGCGCCCATTTCTCCACCCCCGGCCAGGAAGCCCAGGCCGCCCGCCATTTCCGCCATGGCCTCCACGCCCCCGGACAGCTCGAACGCCTGGGCGATCGCCTATCGCCCCGGCCCTAACGTCCGGGCCGAAAAAGCGTTGCCTCAATGCGTCGGGTTGTCGAGCGCCCCGCCGGTCACCGGCTCTGCTTCCAGCAGCAGGCGCTGGAGGCGCAGGGCGTCGGCTGGCGCCGCGCATCCGATATCGTTGTCGAAATAGGCATAGATAGCCCGACCCTCGCCGCGCCAGGCAGCCAGCTTTTCGGCCCAGGCGATGAGTGTGGATTGAGCGTATGCGCCGGCGTAGGCGCCCTTAGGCCCATGTCCGCGCACATAGATGGTCTGGGATGTCGCAATCCACGGGGCCGGGGCGTGGTGGTGATCGGAGATGCACAAAGCCACGCCATGCGCCGCCAGCGCCGCATAGACGCTGTCGACGTACCAACCGGGATCGCGGAACTCCACCACGCATTGCAGATCATCAGGCAGAACGGCCAGAAAATCGCTGAGACGCGGCACGTCCACCTTAAGGCTCGGCGGCAGTTGGAAAAGCGCCGGCCCAAGCTTCGGGCCCAGGGCCCGCATCGGTGACACGATCCGCTCGAGCGAGGCTTCGGCGTCCCGGAGCCGCTTCATGTGGGTCAGGAAGCGGGAAGCCTTCCAGGCGAAGATGAATCCGGACGGCGCCGCTTCGCGCCATCCCGCCACCGCGGCCTGGGTCGGCAACCGATAAAAGGTGGCGTTGATCTCCGCCGTGGCGAAGACCCCGCCGTAAAACGCCAGCCAGCGCCCCTGTGGGAGCTCGGCGGGATAGAACGGACCTTTCCAGGCCCGGTAAACCCAACCGGACGTCCCGATGCGGACACCCGCCGATCCCGCTCTGTCCTTCATCGCGGTGAGCCTCTTGCCGCCCCCCGGATGGCGCCGGCGCTTAATGAGTGGACAAGGGCCGAGGTCGGTTCCTGGGCGATCTCACCTGGCGCGCCCAACGTGAACCTGACTTGCCCTGAGCCGTTGTTCCGCAAACGATCATTTCGGAGGTTGGAAATGCCCCGCGGCGACAAGAGCAGTTACACCGACAAGCAAAAGCGCAAGGCCGAGCACATTGAGGAGGGTTACGAGCATCGCGGCGTCAGCCACGGCGAAGCCGAACGCCGGGCCTGGGCCACGGTCAACAAGGACTCCGGCGGCGGCAAGAAATCCGGATCCGGCCGGGGCAAGGCGGAAAACCATGCCGCCTCGCGCAAGGGCGGCCACAAGGGCGGATCCAGTCAGAGCAGCGCCAGTCGCTCGGCCGCGGCCAAGAAGGGCTGGGAAACCCGCCGTCACGAAGCCCACAGCTAGAGCGAAGACGTCGGGCGCGGCGGCCGGGCGTTGCGGCGACCTCTGCCGGCCCGCCGCTACGTGGGGGCCAGGCTAGTCCAGCAAAATTCCGCCGCGCGCGCCAACCTCGCGGGCGTCGTATGAATATTCACTCTAACGTGAATTAGCATTGACACAGGCGGAGGCCGGCGCAATCTCGCCGCACCCGCGCCGGCAAGAGCGCGCGATCCGTCGAGGGGACCATGAAGATCCACGCACTGTGCCTGAGCGCTTCGGCGCTGGCCTTGACCCTGAGCGGCGCGACGATCGCCTGCGCGGCCGATTCCCCGGACGCTTCCAAAGCCGCAGCGACGACGACGCTCGGCGAAGTCGTGGTCACCGCGGAGAGGAGAACGCAGGCCCTGCAGAAAACCCCGATCGCCGCTTCCGTCCTGACGGGCAAGTCTCTCATCGAGAAGAACATCTTCACGGTCGACCAGCTGCAGTTCGTGACGCCATCGCTGACCGTCAACAATTTTGGCCAGGGCAACGACGCGGACATCCGCGGCATCGGCAAGGGCGAGCACAACTCGCAGACCGGCACCGGCGTCGTCACCTATCGCGACGGCGTCCCGACCTTTCCGGGGTACTTCCAGGAAGAGCCCTATTTCGACATCGCCAGCGTCGAGGTGTTGCGGGGCCCGCAAGGCACGTTCAGCGGCCAGAACGCCACCGGCGGCGCCCTGATCGTCAATACCAACAATCCGGTGATCGGCGGCGGCTACGACGGCTATATCTATGGCCGCTTCGGCAACTACACCGACGGCGCGCTGCAGGGCGCGGTGAACCTTCCGATCAATGACACCCTGGCCGCCCGCATCGCCTTCAATACTGAGTACCGGAAGAGCTTCTATAATGTCTCCGGGCCGTGGACCGGCGATCCAAACCCGAAGTGGGGGAGCCTGCAGTTGTCGGTGCTATGGACGCCGACTTCGCAGCTGAAAGTGCTGTTCAAGTCCGACTACAATTACCTGAACAACGGCGCCTATTTCGGACCGCTGCTTGGGGCCCCGAAATCCGGCTTCTTCAGCTTCCCGAACAATTTCCACACCTCCGCGATCGACAAATTCATGCGCTCGGTCCTCCGGATCGATTACACGACCGCGTCCGGATATGACTTCCGCTCGGTGACCGGCGTGCAGTGGGGCCGAACAGGCTGGACCGGCGATATCGAGGACGCTCGCTTTGCGCCCGCCCAATATATGATTGACGAGGGCGTGGACGAGACCCTGTGGACCCAGGAATTCAACCTCATATCGCCAGCCAATAAGCCGGTGACCTGGGTGCTGGGCGCCTTCTACGCGAACAACACCTATAATTTTCCCTTCAGCCATTTCAATATCGGCCTGCCGAGGGGGGCGTTCGACGATGACCTCTTCGGCGTCAACCGCACCTGGACGGCGGCCGGCTTCGGTCAAATCAGCCTCAATCTGCCGGCCGGCTTCCAACTCCAGGCCGGGGTGCGCTATTCGGCTTGGCGGACATTCAACGACGCAACGTACTACGTGCCGGAATTCCTGCCGTTCCTCTTCGCCCACCAGGTGGCGGCCGAGACCGGCGACAACACCACCGGCAAGATCACCCTCAACTGGAACCTGGACGACCACAACTTCCTCTACGCCTTCGTGGCCAGCGGTGCGAAGCCGGGCGGACTGAACGTGGCTGTCTACAGCGGCGCGACCTTCAGCTTCCCGGTGCCTCCGCCCTTCAGGCAGGAGTACGTGTGGGACTATGAGATTGGCTGGAAGTCGAGCCTGTTCGACAACCACGTGCACACCCAGATCGGCGGCTACTACAACGACTTCAAACACTTCCAGGTCAGTCTGCCGATTCCCAACAATCCCACTCAGACGACCGAGTACAATGTTCCCAATACGACGGTCCTCTATGGCCTGGAGGCTTCGGTGCAGGTCGCGTTCGGCGGGTTCTCGCTCAACGCCGACCTCGGCCTCGAGAAAAGCAAGTTGGGCACCTTCTTCATCGTGCCGCCGGGGACCGGCAGCGCGACTCTGTGCAACGCCAACACCGGCCCCGCCTCAGCCACCTGCATCGACCTGCGCGGCCATCCGCAGACCTATGCGCCAGAGGTCACCTTCAACATCGGCGCCCAGTACCGCTACCAGCTGGCGTCTGGAGATGCGATCACGCCAGCGATCAGTTTCGCGCATATCTCCGATCAGTGGGGCACGGTGTTCGATATCGCCCAGAACGGCGATCATCTGGGCGCGCGCAACCTTCTGAATGCTTCGGTCGCCTACACCCACGGCGCGTGGACCTTCACGGCCTTCGGGACCAATTTGATGAACGACAGGTATGTGGCCGCGCTGCTCCCGCCGATCGAAATGGTCGGCAGTCCGCGCCAGTATGGCGTCAGCATCATGAGAATTTTCTGACTCGCCGGATGATGAACAGCGGCGACGAGCGGCGCCATTGACAAGGGCCGTACCCATGCCGACTACGCGCAACGCGAAGACGTCGAGCGCGGCTCCGACTCCTGATCGAAGGGGTCGATCCGGAAAGGTCGGTGGGATGCCCGCGGGTGAGGCTGCCAAACGCGTTCGACGGAGCAAGGCGGAACAGCGGGCGGAGTCGCTGGAACTGATTCTCGACGCGGCGGAGTATCTGTTCTCCAAGAATGGTCTGCATGGCGTCACTCTGCGGGACGTAGCGCAGCGCGTCGGTGTGCACACAACCCTGCTGCACTATTATTTCGACGACAAGCTCAGCCTTTTCGAGGCGGTGTTCGCCCGCCGGGCCGGCATCACGAGCGGAAGGCGCATGCAGGCCATGGCCCGCTACGAGGCCGAGGCCGGAGCCTCTCCCACGGTCGAAGGCGCCTTGCACGCGTTCCTTGACACTGACCTCGACCTCTATTTCGAGGGCGGCGAGGGGTGGATGAACTATGGAGCCTTCGGGGCCCGGGCCAGCAACACCCCGGAGGGCGCGGTCCTTATGGACCTCCATTTCGATCCTGTGGTGCTCAAGCTCATTTCAATCCTCAAGCAGGCGTTGCCCGACACCCCTGAGGAGGACATTTTCTGGGGCTATCACTTCGTGACCGGTTCGCTGATGAACACCCTGGCGCGGACCGGACGCATCGACCGGCTGTCCGGCGGACTGTGCCGAAGCGACGATTTTCCGGCGGTGAAGGCGCGGATGGCGCGATTCATGGCCGCCGGATTCCAGTCGCTTAAACGCGGCTAGTAAAGTTGCTCTAGGGGCAGCTCCCTTTCGGCGGCAGCGGCGGTGAGGCGATGCCGACGTTCCAGTTCCACGGCTGATGGCCCTTGGCCCGCCGCCGGCACATTACCTCCTCATGGAACGCGTACATGCCCGGCAGCACATTGCCGGCGAGTTTGGCCTGCGCCTGAAAGGCCATGGCGACGCCAGCCTTGTCGTACTGCGGCCAGTCAGGCCCGCGCGACGACCGCGGCTGGCCGGTGCGCATGAAACTGGTCCAGTAGTCCAGCATGGCGTCCGACAGTCCCGCTTCAGCCGGCGTCTCCGGCGCCTTTGGCCAGTTTGGCGGGGTGCGTTCAAGCGTTCCGAAAACATATGGAAGTTCGCTCGCGTGGAAGGCGTGCAGGCCGGCCCGGTCGGCGCTCGGAAAGCCATGATCGAAGACATAGAGGAAGGCGGGTTCGCCAAGCGCCGCCTGCTTGGTGACGACGCGCACCGCCGTCCAGCCGTAGAGCGCATCGCGGGTCGCCGCCAGCATGCTCTCGTGCAACGCGTTGGCGGGATAGAGCTTCAGGAACGCGTTGGCCAGATCGCCATAGCGGGCATGGATGATCGCCTCGTAAGCGTCGCTACTCGGCGGCTCCGGAGGCAGAAGCGCGGTCAGCGATCGAAGCTCGCCGCTGGTGAAGCCTGCGAGAATTGGAACCGGCGCCTGCTCGCCCCGGTCGAAGCTGTCGACGAGTTGTCGCGGCAGGATACGGCCATCGACTGCGCCGAACGGCCCGAAGCCGGCCATCGCCGCCGCATCTGTAAGCTTCCCGCCATCCATGGCGCGGAGCGCCGCCACGTCCGGGGCCCGCAGTTTGGCGGCCAGTTTCTCGCCGGCCTCCTCGGCCGAGGGCAGGCCAAAGGCGGCCCGCTTCAGGTCCGGCGTCGTGACCATGTAGCTGCTCTCGGCGATCGCCTTGGCGAAGAGTCCCCGAGCCGGCGGCGAGACCATCAGGTAAAGCACGCTGAGACCGCCCGCCGACTGGCCGGCGATGGTTACGTTCGTCGGGTCTCCCCCAAAGGCGGCGATGTTCCGCTTCACCCATTCCAGGGCCGCGATCTGGTCGAGCAGTCCATAATTGCCCGAGACCCCATCGGGAGGCTCGGCGCTCAATTCGGGATGGGCCAGCCAACCCAGTACGCCGAGACGATAGTTGATTGTCACGACGACAACGCCGCGGGCGGCAAAGGCCGATCCATCATAGATCGCCTCGCTGCCGGTTCCGCCCCAGAAAGCCCCGCCATGGATCCACACCATCACCGGCGCCTTAGCCGCAGACGCCGGGGTCCAGATGTTGAGCGTGAGGCAATCCTCGCTCATCGACGGCGGAGGGTCGGTGTAGATGGTCGCCGGGCCACCCCTCGGCTGCAGGCAGGCCGGACCGAACGCGGTTGCGGGTCGGACATCTGACCATGTCGGCGGCGGGGCGGGCGGCCTCCACCGCAGCGGCCCGACCGGCGGCGCGGCGTAAGGGATCCCCTCGAAGATCTGGACGCCTCCCTGCTCGCGACCCTGCACACGACCGGCGGGCGAGGCGACGATTGGGCCATTATCGGCGAAGGCAGGTGCAGTCGTAACGATCGCAGCCAGGAGGATCAGGAGGCGGCGAAGCGGCGTCATCTGCGAGACTCCCGGGCTGTGGCGTGCTCCTTGCTGAGGACCAGGGTCAGGACCAAGAACAGGATCACCGCGAGGATGTAGAGCGGGGCCAGGGCCAGCAACGCCATCTGCAGCGAATGCTGAGGATGAGCGGCGCGGAGGCGATCGCTGAGCGCACCGACGAACGTCGGGCCGATCCCCATGCCCATCAAGTTCATGATCAGCAGCAGCAAGGCGCCGGCCATCACCCTCTGGTTCGGGGCGGACTCCTCCTGGACCAGGGCGACGGCCGAGGACAGGTAGAAGAAGTTCAGGAAATAGGGGCCGGCCAGGAAGGCGACCGCGAGCGGCCAGCCAGGCGCCAAGACAAAGCCCAGGTAGAAGGGAAGCGCCAGCGCCAAGCTGATCGCCGGAATGAGAGCATAGGCGGGTTTCCATCGCACGGCATGGCGGTCGATGACGCGGCCCGAGGCGAGAATCCCGCCGCTCATGAAGACGGCCACGACCACCGCCGGCCATACGGCGGCCTCGGCCAGCGTCATGCCCTTTTCGCGCATGAGGATCAGATTTGTGAAGGCGCCGGCTCCATAGGTGATCACCTGCGTGGTCCCGCAGGCGAAGGCGGCCAGGACAAGCGACGGCCGCGACAGGAACGCTTTGACGGTCGCCCAAAAGCTCGCCGACACCGCCGCCGCAGATCGCGCCTGATCGAAGCGGCCTTGAGGCGGCTCACGAAGCGCCAGCCTCACGAACAGGGCGGAAACGACGCCGGCCGCGCCCAGAAAGAGAAAGGCGTAACGCCAGCCAAAGGCAGCGGCGATCGAGGCCCCGGCCGCCAGGCCGAACGCCTGGCCGATCGGAGGTCCGAGGTTGTAGATGGCCAGCGCCGTGCCTCGGCGACCTGGGGGAAAGTAGTCGGTGATGATGGCGTAGGAGGGAGGAACGCCCCCGGCCTCGCCGACGCCGACGATCATTCGCGCCGCGACCAATTGTGGAAAATTGCCAGCCAGCCCACACGCGGCGGTCGCACCGCTCCAGATGCCGCACGCGAGCGCCAGCACCTTGACCCGGTTTGTCCGGTCGGCCAGCCAGCCGACGGGAATGGCGATGAAACAATAGAACACCGCGAAATAGAGGCCGCTGATCAGGCCAAGCTGGCTGTCCGATATATGCAGGCTGTCCTGGATCGGCTTGGCCAGAGTCGAGAGCAATCCGCGGTCAAGGAAATTCAGAACGTAGAGAAACCAAAGCATGGCCAGGGCGCGCCAAGCTGCGCCGTTGACGATCGCCGGTTCGGCGATGTCCCGAAGGCTGGGGGTCTCCGCCCGCATGCCGCCCAGTCCTCCCTCCGCGACGCGGCTTGCCGACGCCCGGATCGTTGGCACCATGCGACTGCCTCGGAGAGGCGTCAACATTCACTCACTCAAGGGTGAATATTAGCGTCGGCGATAGGGGCCGAGGGAAGCTTACGAGGACCCTTCGGATGGACTTAAGCCCGCTGAGCGGAAGGCGACCTGTTGGAAGGCTGGTGCGGGCGGTCGGGGTCGAACCGACACTCTGTCACCAGAACCGGATTTTGAGTCCGGCGCGTCTGCCAATTCCGCCACGCCCGCGTGCGGCGCTGCTCTAGCAATCGGGGCCCGGCCTCACAAGCGAGCCAGCCGAAAGCTGCGGATCTGGAACGGCAGGATCGGGCCGCCGGCCCCGGAAGCGGGCTGCTCGAGCAGGTCGACCTCGCCGGCCACGCGCCAGCCCTCAGGGCACCGGACCTCGATCGGCCCGCGTCCGCCGGCTGGCTCATAGACGCGCAGGATCAGCCCCGAGCCATCCTCAGCCGGCTTGAGAGCCCCAAGAGCGGTCGGGTGGCCGCCCATTCCAAGCGGGCTGTAGGCTCCCTCCGCCGCGCGTGTAGGGCGATGAAATAGAGGCCGGTTGAGATCCTCGGCCTCGGCCAGCACGCCGCCGGCCAGCCCTTCGCCCGGATGGGGCAGCAAGGCGTAGACCAGCTCCTGCTCCCCTTCGTCGGCGGTCTTGTCGGGCAGGATCGGCGAGCGCAACAGCGTCAGGCCAAGCTCGTTGCCAAGCGCATGGCAG
>DATBOH010000011.1:0-3028 GCA_036553915.1 Caulobacteraceae bacterium
TCTTCGAACGACCGCAAGGTCGCCGCCTATTTGCGCCGCACGGCGGCGATCAATGCCCTCGAACCGCAGGTCGCCGCCCTTTCCGACGAGGCGCTGCGAGCCAAGACCGACGAGTTCCGGGCCCGTTTCGCCGCCGGCGAAGCGGGCCCGGAATTCGTCGGTCTTGGCGCGTAGCGCCTCGTCTGAGAGGCCGGCGACCTGCGGTTCGAGGGCGTTGATCGCCGCCGTGCGGCGCAAATAGGCGGCGACCTTGCGGTCGTTCGAAGAGCCGAAAAGCTTTTTGAGATCGAGCATCAATGGTCCGGTTCAAGCCTGGCGCGGGCGGCGGCGGCGGCCGCGCTCCTTGAAAGACCCTATGGCCGGCTCGGAAATCCTGCGCCTTGGCGCGGCGGAGACTTAGGGAGACGGGGCCGAAGTGTCAACGCGAGCTGGCCAGACGGGCGTCCAACGGGCCAGGAACCGTAATTTCAAGCGCTCGCGGCGGCGCTCGGCCTGGCCTTGCAGCGATCGAACCAGGCGGCCAGATTGGCATTGGCCGGATCGAGCGGCTGGCCGACCTGGGATCCGAAATCGAGGAACGAGAACAGCAAGATATCAGCCAGGGTGAAGCGGTCGCCAACGATCCATTCGCGGCCCGCGATCTGGCCATCGAGCCAGGCAAGTTTCTCGCGCGCGATCGCCTTCAGATCGTCGGCCGCCTGAGGGATGCAGTGGAGGCGATCCTTGAACAGTCCCAGACCCTGCGAAAAGCGAAAGCCGTTGGTCATCGGCTCGACGATGCCAAGGTCGATACGCCGCGACCACATCCGTGTCTGGGCGCGCTCCAGAGCCGTCGAGCCGATCAGCGGCGGGTCGGGCTGGAGTTCTTCAACGAATTCGCAGATGGCGGTGATCTCGGCCAGGATCACGCCTTCGTCGGTCTCGAACGCTGGCATGGTCTGAGAGGCATTCACCTTGGCGTATTCGGGCTGGCGGTTTTCACCGGCCATTAGATTCACTTCGACTCGATCGGGCGTGATGCCTTTTTCGGCCAGGAACATCTTCACCACCCGGGGGTTGGGGCCGATGGAGGTGTAGAGTTTCATGGGGCCTACCTCGCTTGACGAACCGCGCGCCGCCATCCATGGCGCCGCCTGCCGCACTGACTAGGACCGACGCTTCCATCAACGCAAGCCTGACCCGAGGGTAAATGACCGGCCCGCTTCCCCGTTCGCCGCTCGCTGTGCCGTTTCCTGATATTCCCGCGATCGCCGGCGTCGAGATGACCACCGCCCACGCCGGCCTGTATGCGCGCGAGCGGGACGATGTCATGCTCATGCGCTTCGCCAAGGGCGCCGTGTGCGCCGGGGTCTTCACCCGACATGCGGTAGGATCGGCGCCGGTGGACTGGAGCCGACGTCAGCTTCGCATTGGCGGCGGCCGCAATGTGCGGGCGCTGGCGGTCAACGCCGGCTGCGCCAACGCCTTCACGGGCCGACCGGGCGAGAAGGCCGCCGAGCGGGTCGCCATGGCCGTCGCCCGCGCGCTCGGCGCTAGACCGCGCGAGGTCATGCTGGCCAGCACCGGGGTGATCGGCAAACTGCTCGATGACCGCAAGGTGACGGCGGCGCTGCCCTCCGCCCTGGCGACGTTCGGCGACCGGTCGTGGGAACGTGCCGCCGGAGCGATCATGACCACCGACACATTTCCCAAGGGCGCCTGCGCTCTCGCGCATGTCGATGGCGCGCCGGTGCGAATCGCCGGGATCGCCAAGGGCTCCGGAATGATCGCCCCGGACATGGCCACGATGCTGGCGTTCGTGGTCACCGACGCGGCCATCGAGCCGAAGGTGCTGCAGACCCTGACCCGGCAATTGACGATGCGTAGCTTCAATTCGGTGACCGTGGATGGCGACCGCTCCACCAATGACACCCTGCTGGTTTTCGCGACCGGCCAGAGCGCCGGCGCGCCGATCGCCAAGGCCGACGATCCGCGAGCGGCGGATTTCGTCGCCAAGCTCGAGCAGGTGCTGATGGACCTGGCCATCCAGCTGGTGCGCGACGGCGAGGGGGCGCGCAAGCTGATCAAGGTAAAGGTGAGCGGCGCACGCACCGACGCCTCGGCGGCGCGCATCTGCCGGACCATTGCCGAGAGCCCGCTGGTCAAGACCGCGTTCGCCGGCGAAGACGCCAACTGGGGGCGCATCGTCATGGCTGCGGGCCGCGCCGACGAACCCCTGCGGCGGGAAAAGCTCAGCGTCGCCTTCGGGCCGCTATGGGCGGCGCGCAACGGCCTCATCGCTAGCGACTACTCCGAGACGGCGATGAGTGACTACATGAAGAATGCCGAGCTTGAGGTCAGCGTCGATGTCGGCGTCGGCCGCGGTGCCTGGACAATGTGGACCTGCGATTTGACCCACGGCTACATCTCGATCAACGGCGACTATCGGTCGTAGCCGCCGCTCCCATGGCCCCCCAAACCCTCGTCGTCGCCGCTTGCGCCCTGGTCGACATCGACGGCAGGGTGCTCATCGCCAAGCGGCCGGCCGGCAAGCAACTCGCCGGCCTTTGGGAATTTCCCGGCGGCAAGGTGGAAGCTGGCGAAACCCCTGAAGCCTGTCTGATCCGCGAACTCGACGAGGAACTGGGCGTGCAGGTGACCCACGCCTGCCTAGCCCCGTTCGTTTTCGCCAGCCACGCCTATGAGACGTTCCACCTGTTGATGCCGCTCTACATCTGCCGCCGCTGGGAGGGCGTTGTGATCGCGCGCGAGGGGCAGAACCTCGCCTGGGTCCGCGCCAACAAACTACGCGATTACAAGATGCCGCCGGCGGACATTCCGCTGATCCCGCATCTGATCGATTTGTTGACGTGAGGGGCGTTTCCCCGGATGCTGCGCAGCGCGCCGCGCTTGCGGCATGGTGCGCTGCTAAACCGGCGGGTCTCGGCTCCGCGGAGCAGCGTAAAGAACGCTGCACCGCGGACGGGACACGATCAGTCGCGCTTCGTCCCCCTCACCGCCTCCGCCAGACCCGCCTTCGCAGAGCCCG
>DATBOH010000014.1:0-3135 GCA_036553915.1 Caulobacteraceae bacterium
CCAACAGCGCCGAAAGGCCCCGGCCGAGCCCGCGCCGACTTTCAGCCATTCACCGCCTCCACCACCCTGCCCCGCTCGCGACTGAGCATCTCGCGCGCCAGGTCGATGTAGGCCTGGCTGCCGGCGCATTCGAAATCATACAACAGCACCGGCTTGCCGAAGCCGGGCGCCTCGGAGACCCTGACATTGCGCGGAATCATGGTCTCATAGACGCGGTCGCCCAAGAACTGTCGGACGTCGCGCGCCACCTGTTTTGAGAGCGTGTTGCGGCGGTCGTACATCGTCAGGACAATCCCCTGGATGCGCAAAACATTGTTGTGAGCGTTCCGCACGAGCTCGATGGTGTGCATGAGCTGCGACAGACCCTCGAGGGCGAAGAACTCGCATTGCAACGGCACCAACACCGCGTCAGCGGCGGCCATCGCATTGAGTGTGAGCAGGTTGAGCGACGGCGGGCAGTCGATCAGCACATAGTTATAGGTTTGTTCAATGCGGAGCGGCGCAAGCGCGTCGCGGAGACGGTAGGCGCGCCTGGGCTGGCCGCCCAGTTCCAGTTCAACCCCCGAGAGGTCGGGCTCCGAGGGTAACAGGTC
This sequence comes from Caulobacteraceae bacterium, assembly GCA_036553915.1. Lineage (GTDB taxonomy): Bacteria > Pseudomonadota > Alphaproteobacteria > Caulobacterales > Caulobacteraceae > Acaudatibacter. The sequence goes on from DATBOH010000014.1 coordinate 594, forward strand.
GAGGCCCGGGACCGCGGTCTCCACCGTCGAAGCGGCGACACTCGCCTCGCCCATCAGGACGTCATAGGCGGTAAGCTTGCGCGCCGACGCCGGCACGCCCAGTCCGGTGGAAGCGTTGCCTTGCGGGTCGGTATCAATCAGCAGGACCCTTTCCCCGACCGCGGCCAGCGCGGTGCCCAGGTTGATGGCCGTCGTTGTCTTTCCGACGCCGCCCTTCTGATTCGAAACTGCTAGTATTTTCAATCTCTTAGGCGGCACTGCGGAGCTCCGTGATCTCGACAATCCGGCCTCGTTGGTCGCTGAGGCTGGGATGGATCACGCTCTTGAACCGCCACGTCCGCCGGGCATCCGCAACTTCCTGTTCAGCCCCCGACCCCTTGAGGAACAGTCCTCGTGCGCGGTGACCTAGAGATGGCCTCGCGTAGCCGAGAAGCCGCGTCAAGGGGGCCACGGCGCGGGCCGTGACGATATCCACATCCAGTGCGATCGCCTCGGCCCGCTCATTGTGCACAACGGCCGGCAGATCGAGTTCCGCGACCACCGATTCCAGAAAGCGACACCGCTTGCCGACGCTTTCGACCAGATGAATCTGAACCCCAGGGGCGCGCCTCAGCGCTATCGCCAGGATCACTCCAGGCAGGCCTGCGCCGCTGCCAAGATCGGCCCACCGCCGCGCTTCCGGCGCCAACGCCAAGAGTTGGGCGCTATCGAGATAGTGGCGATTCCAGAAGTCGCCGAGCGTACTGGCGCCAACCAGGTTCACGCTACGGTTTGCGTCGATAAGCATCTCGCGGAATCGGTCAACGCCGGCGCGCGCTTCCGGAGTCAGCGCCGGAATACCCGCGAAGGTCGGTCCGTCAGGCGGCGCGCCGTCGCACATGAGCCAGCAATGCGGTGAGGGCGCCTGGGGTCACGCCCTCGATACGGGCAGCCTGGCCCAGGGTCGCAGGTCGCACCGCCGCCAGCTTCTCCCGGGCTTCGCGCGACAGGCCGCCGAGGCTGAGATAGTCGAGCTGCGGCGACAGCAACAGATCCTCGTCTCGCCGGAAGCTGGCGATGTCGGCCTCCTGGCGGTCAAGGTAGCCGCTATAGGCGGCTTCGATCTCGATCTGTTCGCGGGCAAACTCAGGCCATGCGGCAATCTGGGGCCATAGCCTCGCCAGAGCCTCGAGATCGACGCCGCGATGCGCCAGCAACTGAATGACATCGCGCCGCTGTCCGTCGGCGGTGACCTTAAAGCCCTGCCGACCTGCCTCCGCCGGCGTCAGCGTCATCGCCTTCGCCTCGGCACGAACCCGCTCAAGCGTCGCCGATCTGGCCGCGAAGGCCCGGGCGCGATGCTGGCCGACACAGCCGAGGCCGATTCCCTTGGCGGTCAGACGCTGGTCGGCATTGTCGGCGCGCAGGGTCAGGCGAAACTCGGCCCGGCTGGTGAACATCCGATAGGGCTCGCTGACGCCCGTGGTGACCAAGTCATCGATCATCACCCCGATGTAGGCCTCGTTACGCCCGAAGTTCGCCGGCTCGTCGCCGGCGGCGGCGCGCGCGGCGTTCAGCCCGGCGACGAGGCCCTGGGCGGCGGCCTCCTCATAGCCGGTCGTCCCGTTGACCTGGCCGGCCAGGTAAAGCCCCGGCAACCGCTTCACCTCCAGAGCGGCGGTCAATTCCCGAGGATCGACGTAGTCGTATTCGATAGCGTAGCCATGCCGGAACACCTCGACCTGCTCCAGTCCCGGGATGGTCCTCAAAAAGGCGTCCTGGGTGGTGGCGGAGACCGAGGTCGAAATGCCATTCGGATAGATAGTTGGGTCGTCAAGGCCCTCTGGCTCGAGGAAAATCTGGTGGCTCGATTTGTCGGCGAAACGCACCACCTTGTCTTCGATAGACGGGCAATAGCGCGGCCCTTTGCCCGACAAATGGCCGCCATAAACGGCTGATTCAGCAAGCCTATCGGCGATGATGGCATGGGTCGCCGAAGTTGTCGCGGTCATCCCGCAGGCGATTTGCCGGCGATCGATCCGCTCGGTCAGAAATGAAAACGCGACTGGCGCCACGTCCCCCGCCTGCATCGCCAATCCGCTCCAATCGATCGTGCGCCCGTCCAGCCTAGGCGGCGTCCCGGTCTTCAATCGTCCCATTGCCAGGCCGAGGCCATAGAGGCGATCGGCGAGACCGATCGCGGCCGCATCGCCATGCCGACCGGCCGGGGTCCGTTCATCCCCTCGGTGGATGACCCCCTTGAGAAAGGTGCCGGTGGTCAACACGATGCGCGGCGCCCGCCAGGAACGGCCATCTCCAGTCGCGACGCCGGCCAAACAGCCATCCTCGACGATCAGATCTTCGACGGCCGCGGCGATGACCTCCAGCCCCGCGCAGGCGCCGAGGGCCGCCCGCATGGCTTGGCGATAGAGCTTGCGGTCTATCTGCGCGCGTGGCCCGCGCACGGCGGCGCCTCGGGAGCGATTGAGCACTCGAAACTGAATGCCCGCCTCATCGGCCAGCCTGCCCATCAGTCCATCGAGAGCGTCGATCTCGCGCACCA
>DATBOH010000073.1:0-2232 GCA_036553915.1 Caulobacteraceae bacterium
GCCATGGCCATCGGCGCACCAGCATGGCCGCTGTCGGCCTTTTCGACCGCGTCGATGGCCAGGGTGCGGATGGTGTCGATGGCGGTGCGGTCAATGTCATGCGCGGCCGGGCGCGCCGGCGCTTCAGTCAGGCTCATACTGTCCGCTCCACTCAGTTCGGCAACGGTCAGGGCGACCGCCGGTTCCAGCGCTGGCGCCCTGCCGGCGCTGTCATCGGGCTTGACCGTCGCCATGGAGCGCGATCGCCACCCGCGTCCCCTTTCCCGGCCGCGATTGAAAGTCCAGGCGGGCGTTGGCGTTGCTGTGAAGCGCCCTGACAATCAGCGACGACAGTTTTCCGGGCTTGGGCCACGTGGCGCCCTCCGGGAGGCCGACGCCATCGTCGGCGACCGTGACGATGCAGTCCGGACCATCAGCGGTGCAGTGCAAGGTGATGGTTCCGTCCTCGCGGCCGACGAACGCGTGTTTCAAGGCATTGGTCAGCAACTCATTGACCACCAGCCCGGTGGGCATGGCCACGTTGATCGACACCGGCCAGGTGTCAACCTGAAGGTCGAGATGCAGGCCGTCGACCGCGTGGGCGCGCATGACCGCGGAGGCGATTTCGCTCAAGTAGACGCCGAGGTCGATGGCGTTATCGGTCGAGCCTGGATCGGCGAGCGCTTTGTACAATAGGCCCAGAGCCTCCACGCGCCCGGCCAACCGGTCAAAGCCCTCGCTGGTCGTCTGGTCCACGACGCCCTTGGCCTCGATACGGATGAGCGCGGTGATCATCTGCAGATTGTTCTTCACGCGATGCTGCAGCTCTCGCAGCTGCATGTCCTTCTCGCGGACCTGCTCCTCCAAGGCGTCGACCGCCGAGGCTTCATGGGCGGCGCTCTCGGCCAAGGCCACCAGCCTGAAAGCGGCGTCGCCCTCGTCGTCTTCGATGATGTTCGACCAGGCATTCACGGTCATGGTCGCCTCGCCGTGCGGGATGGCGAACGGGCCGATGTAGTCGCCATCCTGGGAAACGGCGCGACCGAGCGATGGCAGATCGGCAGCGACCGCCTTCCCGGGCAAATCCTCCCAGAGCTTGCCGATCAGCTCCCCGCCGCAAAGGTCCGTCAGGCGATCGAACTCACCGTTGGTATAGATGATCCGCTCCGGGCGCTTGAGTTCGGAGACCGCGACGGCGACCGGCATGTGGTCAAGGAATTGCTTGAATCGATCACTGCCGAGCGCCTCGGCCAGATTCTCCATGGCCAGCAGCTCCTCACCAGCGTTCGGCGGTTCGTCGTGATCCATCCTGCCTCGCCTAACGTCCCATAGGGCCAAAGGGCCGATCTGGCGACTCGGGCCGAGCGGCGGCCGAGGCGCCCGGAGGAGACCTAATGAGCCGCCTCCCAATTGACGGCCGCGCGCGCCTCGACCTTGAGCGGAACGGAGAAGGCGAGCGCCGGCAGGGCGGCGTTTTCCATGACCTCGCAAGCCAGGCGGCAAACGGCGTCGGCCTCCGCCTCGGGGGCCTCGAAGACCAGTTCGTCGTGCACCTGCAGCAGCATTCGGGCGGCCAGTCCGGCGCGCGTCAGGGCGTCCGGCATGCGGATCATCGCCCGGCGCATGACATCGGCGGCGGTCCCCTGGATCGGGGCGTTGATGGCGGCGCGCTCGGCGAAGGCGCGCTCAGCGGCCGATTTGGAGCGCACCATCGGGATATTGATCTTGCGGCCGAAGGCGGTGGTGACGAACCCCTGGGCGCGCACCTCGGCGCGCTTGGAGTCCATATAGGCCCGGATGCCCGGAAAGCGCTCGAAGTAGGTGCGGATATAGGCCCCGGCCTCGTCCTGAGGAATGCTGAGCTGGTTGGCCAGGCCGAAGGCGGAGATGCCATAGACAATGCCGAAATTGATCGCCTTGGCGCGGCGGCGGATCTCGGCTGGCATGCCCTCCACGGGCACGCCGAACATCTCCGAGGCGCTCATGGCGTGGATGTCGAGGCCGTCGGTGAAGGCGCGCTTGAGCTGGGGGATATCGCCGATGTGCGCCAGCAGGCGTAGCTCGATCTGGCTGTAGTCGGCGCTGACCAGCACATGGCCCGGCTCGGCGACGAAGGCGGCGCGGATCTTGCGCCCCTCCTCGGTGCGGATCGGAATGTTCTGGAGATTGGGATCGGACGACGACAGCCGCCCGGTGGTCGTCGAGGCCAGGGCGAAGGAGGTGTGCACCCGGCCGGTGCGCCCATGCACCGCC
>DATBOH010000143.1:0-3078 GCA_036553915.1 Caulobacteraceae bacterium
CAATCGTTCCTTTGAAAGAGGTTTGAATGGCTTTGTTAGATGGTCTGCGCGCCAAGCTGGGCGGCGGACGCGGCCGCTCGCAGGCGACCGCCGCTCCGGCCCCGCGCTGGTCGGCGCCCGAGGCCATGGGCGTGCGCGCACCGCGGCGATGGGACGCCGGCCTGCCGAAGTTTCGCTCGACCGCTTCCGATCAGGTCGAATCTCACCACGTCGATCCCATGGCCGCGGCGCGGATCAGCCTGCGCAACGCCTTTACCCCGTCCAAGCCGATCACCGACCAGCGCGTATTCGCCGGCCGCACCTCGACGCTGACGTCTCTCATACGCGCCATCGAAGACCAGCAGTTGCACATCGTCGTCCACGGCGAACGCGGCATCGGCAAGACCAGCGTTCTCAATATCTTGGCGGAGGCGGCCATGGCGGCCCGCTACCTCCAGGTGTATATTTCCTCTGGTGAACGCTCGAGCTTCGAGGAAGTGATCCGCGCCGTCGGCGCCCGTATCCCGCTGCTCTATGTCACCGGCTACGGCCCGACCCACGCCGAGACCGAAAAAGGCGGCGCGCTCAGCGACCTGATGCCGGCCGGCGAGATCACGACACGGATGGCCGCCGATTTGTTGGCGATGGTCAGCGGCACGCGCGTGTTGCTGTTCCTAGACGAATTCGAGCGTTGCGAATCGGTGGAATTTCGCACTCAGATCGCTGAGCTGATGAAGGATCTTTCGGACCGTTCGGCTCGGGTCCAGATCGTCATCGCTGGCATCGCCTCGGATCTTACCGAGCTGATGGAAGCCATCCCCTCGATCCAGCGCAGCGTCTTCGCGCTTGAACTGCCACGCATGACCCCAGACGAGGTGCGCCAACTGGTCGACAAGGGCGAAAAAGCCGGTGGCGTCACCTTCGAAGAAACGGCTCGTGACCTTATCGTCAACCTGGCGGCCGGATTTCCCTATCTCGCCAGCCTGCTTTCGCACCACTCCGCCCTGACCGCCCTCGATGCGGGCCGCACATCGGTTCAGCGCGACGACGTCGCAGCAGCCGCTCAGACCGCATTGGACGAGTTGCGCAGCCGCCTGTCGCGCCGCTCGCAGTGGCATATTGAAGAGACAGTGAAAAAGGGCGGCCTTTCAGTCCTAGGAGCAATCGCCTCCTGCGCACAATCGGCTGCGCCGCGCTTCACTCTCGAGGAGCTGGCGATCCGGGCGCGCAGCCCCGAAGAGCGCGAGGTCCAGACCCAGATGGCCGAAGCCTTAGCGCGCGACGGCTCGCTGCTGCGCGAAGCCAACGATGAGTATGGCCGCGGCTATAGTTTCGTCGAGGCCAGTGTCCCGCCTTACCTATGGCTGCTTTCACTGCAAAACGCCGAAGCGGCCTGAGCGGCGCCGCCGTTCTGGCGGCCTTGGCCTTGGCGACGGCGGCCGCGCCGGTCCTGGCGCGCGATCCGCTGGACCCATCCGGCCCCGGTCGCCTCGTGGCCTTGCGGGACGGACGGAAGATCAACTTCCGCTGCGTCGGCCCGGCCGTCGGGCCGACGGTGATCTTCGAGGCCGGTTTCGCCAACACCTCCACGGTTTGGGCCAAGGTGCAGCGGCTGATGGCGTCCCGGCGCCGCTCCTGCGCCTATGACCGGGCCGGTTACGGTTGGTCCGATGCCGGTCCGATGCCGCGCGACGGCGAGGCGGTCGCCCGTGACCTCGACGCCGCGTTATCGAACGCGCGGATTCCCGGGCCCTATATCCTTGTCGGGCATTCGGCGGGCGGCCTCTACGTCCTCCTGTTCGCACGGCTGAGACCTCGAGACGTGGTCGGCATGGTCCTGGTCGACCCCTCCGTGCCGCACCAGGACCGGCGTTTCGCCCGTCTCTTCGGGCCGCGGGCTGGCAGCCTCGCGCCGTTGGTCGCCAAGGCGAAGGCGTGCGAGGCGGCGGCTCGGCGCCGCGCATTGCCCTCAGCCGATCCTCGCCTCATCGGCTGCGGCGGCGGTCCCGGCGCAACAGCCGAGCAAAGACGCGATTCGCTCAGCCCCGCGGCCTGGGCGACAGAGCTTTCCGAATTGGGCACGCTCTGGGGCGCGACCTCCGACGAGGTCGAAGGGACGGGACAGTCGCTCGGCCAGACGCCGGTCATCGTCCTTACGGCCGGCGCCAATGGATCGGGGCTCGCGGCGGCGGCCTGGGCCCAGATGCATCGCGAGCTTGCGGCGCGTTCAAGCCGCGGCAGCGCTCAGCTCGTCGCCGGTTCTAGCCACATGATCATGCTCGACAAGCCACAGGCGGTCGTCGCGGCGATCGATGAGGTAGCCAAGGCGGCCGGCCGCTAACGCCGGGGTTCAACCCTTGTCACGCATCAGCCGGCTCTGCTCACGCTTCCAGTCGCGGGCGGCGACGGTCTGGCGTTTGTCAGGCGCGCTCTTGCCTTTGGCCAAGGCCAGCTCAAGCTTCGCCAGGCCCTTGTCGTTGAAGTAGAGCCGGGTCGGCACGATGGTGCGACCGTCGCGCCGCACCGCGCTCAGGAGCTTGTCGATCTGGCGGCGATGCAGCAACAGTCGACGCGGCCGCCGCGGCTCATGGTTGAAGCGGTTGGCGTGGCCATATTCGGGGATGTAGGCGTTGAGCCAGCTGATCTCGCGGCCTTCGGCGGCGGCGTAGGACTCGGCGATATTGGCCTTGCCGGCTCGCAGGGCTTTGACCTCCGAGCCGGTCAATCGGAGGCCGGCCTCGAAGGTTTCTTCAAGGAAATAGTCAAATCGGGCGCGCCGGTTTTCGGCGATCAGCTTTCGGCCCTCGGCCATGCTCAGGCCCTTTCGGCCTCTTCGAGGGCGGCGATGACTTCGGCCCTGACATCCTCGGCGCACGGCGCGATCGGCAGACGACTGTCTTCGGCCATCAGGCCGAGGTGCGCCAGGACGAATTTTGTCGGGGCCGGCGAGGCATCCAAAAACAGCGCCTTGTGAAGACGAATAAGCCGATCCTGTAGGTGCAGAGCGTCGGACCAATCGCCAGCCAGGCAGGCGTTGAAGAAGCGCGCGCAAGCGTCTGGGGCGACGTTGGCGGTGACCGAGATGCAGCCATGGCCGCC
>DATBOH010000210.1:0-3225 GCA_036553915.1 Caulobacteraceae bacterium
CAATCGGTCCCTGCTGACCAAACAGAAACAACAGCAGATACCCGGTCGCCACAGGCGGCAGCACCAGCGGCAGGTGAATGAGGCCGTCGAGGAGCGCCAGGCCCGGGATCTTGCGGCTGGCCAGGACCTGGCCGGTCAGGACCGCCAGAGGCAAGCCGACGATCGTCGCCAAAGCCGCCACCCGTATCGAAAGCAGGATGGCGGAAAGGTCATCGTGGCTCAGAAAACTCACCCCGCCTCCGGGGCGGCGCGCAACCGGGTGCAGTCGGCGCCGGCAAGCGCGGCCTCGGCGTCGGCGGGCGGATCGATGAGGGCGACGATCTCGCCAGCCCGCACGCGGGCGCGGAGATCCTCATAGGCCCAATGCGTCAGGCGCGGCGCTTCGCGGCGGCCGTGATGGTCGATGAAGGCCAGCATCGGACCGGCGATGACATCGGCCACGGCTAGGGCGCGGGCGGCGCGCAGCGACAGCAGGTCGGGGGTATCGGGGGTTTCGATCAGAAAGATGCCGCCAGCGGTCGTTTCCGGTCCCGCCAGGTCCGCATCCAGGCGTTCGACCGTCAGGCCGGGCCGGCCGATCTGGCGGCGCAGGAAAGCGCGCCGGTCGACCAGGTCCGGGAAGGCCGCCTTGATCGCCGCGCGCCGCGCCCCCAGCACCCTCGCGGTCTCGCCAAGTTCGGGGCCAAGCCGCTCTTCGAGTTCGGCGCGCAGGGCCGTGGCCAGCATGGGCGCGGCCCCGCCGGTACCGATGGCGACGACCAGCGTTCCTCGGTCGACGATGGCCGGGGTGTGGAAATCCGAGCGCACCGGGTCGTCGAACACATTGACCGGAGCGCCACAGCGCCGGGCGGCGGCTTCAGCGGCCCTGGAGAACGTCGGGTCGAGGCTGGCGATGAACACCAGCGCTGCTCCGGCGTAGGCCTCCGGGACCAGCGCCGAATCGCCCTCAAGACGCACGATCCGGGCCGGCGCGTCCGCGAACAGCCGCTGGCGCGCGGCCGCTGGCTCGCCGTCGCCAGCGATCACGACCGTGGCCCCGGCAAGGGGAAAAAAGGCGGGAAAGGCATGCATCGCCGGCCAACCTAACGGTCAGCGCCGCCGCTGTAACCGTTGCGCCGTCGAGGAACCGTGGCCATGAGGGGAGCGTTGGCGTCCAAGGGTCGAATGAGGGACCAGAATGCGCGGGAGAGGCTGGGTCATGGCGGGGCTCGCCGCCCTCGCGGGCGCATCGGCGGCGCGGGCCGAGCCGGGCGATTGGATCGTCACCGTCGGCGCCGGCGGCATCGCCAGCCCGCCCTATGAGGGCGCGCCGTCCGATAGCCTGCGGCCGAACCTGCTGTTCAACATCCGCCGCGCCGACTTTCCGTATCGATTCACCCCGCCCGACGACACCGGCTCGGTGGCGCTGTTTACGAGTCGCCATTTCGACTTCGGCGCGGTGCTTAACATCCGTCGCGGGCGCGGCGACACTGGTCGGTTGGAAGGCTTTCGAAAGATCGGTTGGGCCGCCGAGCCCGGTATCTTTGTCGATGTCTGGCCTGTCGATTGGCTAAGGGCGCGGGCCGACATCCGCCAGGGCCTTTTCGGTCATCACGGCGAGGTCGGCGACGTCGGCGTCGACCTGATCCACACCGGCCACCGCTGGGACATGTCGCTGGGGCCGCGCTTCGGCTATGGCGGCGCGCGCTATATGGACACCTACTTTGGCGTCACCCCGGCTGAAGCCCTGGCCAGCCCGTTTCTGACCCAGCCGTACAAGCCTGGAGCGGGAGCCCGCTATGTCGGCGTCGAGGCCGCCTATGCCTACCGACCTCACCCGCGCGTCCGCATCACGCTTGGAGCGGGCTACCATCGCCTGATCGGCCAGGCGGCCGCCAGCCCGGTGGTCGCCCTGGCCGGCGACCGCAATCAGTATTCGGCCACCCTGTCGGTGGCCTACAGCTTCGGCGTGCATTTGGGTCGCCGCCGTTAGCCAACTTTCCGGCTTGCGACTATGATCGCGCCCGCATGACGCCCTACGACGCCCCTAGCGATCCTGGCATGACCAGCGACCTGATCGACAGTTTCGGCCGCCGGGTCCGCTACCTGCGCCTGTCGGTCACCGATCGTTGCGACCTGCGCTGCATCTACTGCATGGCCGAGCACATGATCTTCCTGCCCAAGGCCGAAGTGCTCAGCCTTGAGGAACTGGAGGCCATTGCTCAGGCCTTTATCGCGCTCGGCGTCGACAAGCTGCGGATTACCGGCGGCGAACCGCTGGCGCGCAAGAACGTCATGCGCCTGATCGAGCGACTGGCGCTGAATCTGGACGACGGCCGCCTGCGCGAACTGACGCTGACCACCAATGGCACGCGGCTGGCGGAATTCGCCCCCACTCTGGCGGCGGCGGGCGTCAGGCGGGTCAATGTGTCGCTCGATAGTCTGCGGCCAGAGGTGTTCGCGCGCCTGACCCGCGGCGGCGATCTCGCCAAGGTTCAGGACGGCATCGCCGCGGCGGCCAGCGCCGGCCTGGCGGTGAAGATCAACGCCGTCGCCCTGGCGCACGACAATCGCGATGAGCTGGCGGCCCTCATCGTCTGGGCGCACCGGCGCGGCCACGACATCACCTTGATCGAAGCCATGCCGATGGGCGAGATCGACGCCGACCGCAGCGATCAGTTCGTGGCCCTGAGCGAGGTCCGCCAGGAGCTGGAAAGCTATTGGACGCTTGACGACCTGCCGCTCACCACCGGCGGCCCGGCCCGCTATGTTCGCGTCCGCGAAACGGGCGGACGCCTGGGCTTCATCACCCCGATGAGCCACAACTTCTGCGAGGCCTGCAACCGGGTGCGGCTGACCTGCACCGGAGTGCTGCACACCTGCCTTGGGCGCGACGATGCTGTCGATCTGCGGGCCGTGTTGCGGAGCGGCGCCACCCAGGCCGAGCTGGCGGACGCCATCCGCGCTGGCGTGTCCGCCAAGCCGCGCGGACACGATTTCCACATCGCCCGGGGGGCGGCGCCGGCGGTCGCCCGCCACATGTCGACGACCGGCGGCTAAGGTGCGGGTGCTGTTATTCGGACGCCTGGCCGAAACCGCGGGCTGGCGCGAGAAAGAGGTGACGGCGAGCGCCAGCCTCTCCGACCTCAAGGCGCATCTGAGGGAGGCGTGGCCCGAACTGGGCGCGGCGCTGAACGGACGCGGCGTGCAGGCGGCGGTCGACAAGGTGGTCGTGGCGGGCGATCT
>DATBOH010000212.1:0-4255 GCA_036553915.1 Caulobacteraceae bacterium
CTCCTTGAAGGTTACGCCGTAGAGTTGATTGGCGGCATAGAAGACGCCGTTCTGAAGCACGTTGTTGAGTTCGAAATAGGGTTTGATCTCATCCTCGTTGAGGTCATATTTTGCCTTGCGGACTTCTTCCGAATATCGCTCCCAGTCCCACGGTGAGAGTTTGAATCCGCCGCCGTCCTTGTCGATCTGAGCTTGAATATCGGCGGCTTCCAAAGCAGCGCGGGCGCGGGTCGGGCCAACAAGCTGCGCCACGAATGCTTCGACGGCGGACGGCGTCTTGGCCATCTGATCGGTGAGCGTGTAGGCGGCGTAGTTGGGATAGCCGAGCAGCGCCGCTTTTTCGGCCCGAAGCGCGGCGATTTCCAGAACGGTGGCGCGCGTGTCGTTGGCGTCGGCTTTCTCGCTGCGAGTCCACGAATTCTCGAACAGCTTCTGGCGAATCTCCCGCTTGGAAAGATCCTCGAGGGCCGGTTGCTGGGTGGTGTTCTGCAGCGGCACGACCCACTTGCCGGTCAGGCCGCGGCTCTTGGCCGCTTCGCTTGCGGCCGCGATCGCGGCGGGGTTCAGGCCGGCCAGATCGGCCGGGTCACTGACCACCAAGGCGCCGGCCTTGGTGGCGGCCAGCAGCTTTTGCTGGAAGTCGGTTGAAAGACTGGCGAGGCGGGAATTGATCTGCATCAGCCGTGTGCGATCGGCCGCCGATAACCTGGCGCCGGCATGCACAAAGGCTTCCCAGGTCACCTTGACCAGTTGCTGAGACTGGGCGTCGAGGCCAAGCGCGCCGCGCTTTTCGTAAATCGCCTCGACCCGGGCAAACAACTTGGGATCGAGATAGACCGAATCCTGGAGTTCGGAGAGTTTGGGCGCTTCCGTCGTCTCGATTTTTTCGAGCGTGTCGTTGGTGTTGGCGCCGGTGAGGGCGAAAAACACCGAACTCACCCGGTCCAGCATTCGGCCCGATTTCTCCAGCGCAATGATCGTATTGTCGAAGGTTGGCGCGGCGGCATTGTTGGCGATGGCCGAGATTTCCGCCCGATCCTGGCGCATCGCTTCTTCAAAAGCCGGCTGGAAGTCGCTGTCCCTAATCCGGTCGAACTGCGGCGCCCGGAAGGGCAGGTCGCTGGGCCGATCGAAGGGGCCCGCGACGGCGGTGGTGGCCAGAAGCGCGGCGACGGCCGCGCTCAGCAGCAGATGATGCATCAAGATAATCCTGATCGAGGTGGGGGCTTGGCCAACCTCCTGACGCGGCCGCCGGTCGATGTCAAACCGCGCGCGGCGGGGGTTGATCCGGCCGCGCTTCCGGGCGACGAACAACGCCTCGATCACCCCTGGACCACCTCATGCCCTTCCTCACTCGCCGCCTGGCCCTCATGGGCCTGATGACCCCGGTTCTGGCGGCGTGCAGCCAGTCGAAATCCGCCGCCGTCGGGGGTCCGGTTCCCAACGACATGAGCCTTGGCAATCCGGCCGCCAAAGTCAGTGTGGTCGAATACGCCTCGGTCGCCTGTCCGGTTTGCGGCCGCTGGTACAAGGAGGTGTGGCCGGCCTTCAAAGCAAAGTACGTCGACTCCGGAAAAGTCCGCTATACGTTGCGTGAGATGCTGGTCGGCGACGCCAATGAGGAGGCGATCGCGGCCTCGGGATTCCTACTCGCCCGGTGTGCGGGCAAAGACCGCTATTTCGCTGTGGTCGACGCCATATTCAAAAGCCAACCCGGCCTGTTCAACGATCCGAACGCCACGCTTGTGGGCGTCGCCAAGACCTTCGGCCTCGACGAAGTTCAGTACGACGCCTGTGTGCGCAATGAAGTGGCGCTGAACGCCCTCTCGGTGCGGGTCGCCGACAACGCCAAGGCGGGATCGGTAGACGCGACGCCGACTTTCACCATCAATGGCAAGGCGCTGGAGGCCGGTTACCAACCTCTCGCCGCCCTCGACGCGGCCATAGCGGCGGCGCAGTCGGCCTAGTTGTCGGTGAGCGAGGTGGCGGTCGCGCCCATCGCGGACGCAAGCCTGGGGGCGTGAACTTGGCGGCGCCGATCCCCAGCGACGCCAATTCGCTCGAGCGGGTCATCGGTCTGCCCAGCGCCGTCATGTTGGTGGTCGGCGGGGTGATCGGCGTCGGCATCTTCGTTAACCCGGCGGTGGTGGCGCGTTTCCTGCCGTCGATGAACGAAGCTGTCGCGGTGTGGATCGCCGGCGGCGCCGTCAGCCTCGTGGGCGCTCTCATCTATGGCGAACTAGCGGCCAGGGTTCCGGAAACCGGCGGCGAATATGCGTTTCTGCGTGCCGCGTTCGGACCCTTCGCCGCGTTTCTGTTCGGCTGGACGACGCTGTTTGTGGCCGGATCCGGCGGTCTGGCCGCGGTGGCTATCGTGATGGCGAAGAACGTCGCCCTGCTGACCGGCGGCCGGATTGCTGACACCTGGACCGTGATAGGCGTGCTGGCGGCATTGGCCGGGTTGAATTGTCTCGGGGTGCGGACCGGGGACCGCACCCAGGCGGCCCTGTGCGCGCTCAAGGTCGGCGTGATCCTGATCATTGTCGCTATCGGTTTCCATTTGGCGCCGGCGACGACTCGGCCGATGGCGGTTGCCCGATCGGCCGACCACTGGCGCAATATCGGCGCGGCGATGATCCCGGTCCTGTTTACTTACGGCGGCTGGCAGACCGCCAACTACGTCGCCGGCGAAATGAAGCGGCCGGCGCGGGATCTTGGCGTGGCGCTGGCGCTCGGTGTCGTCATCGTTATCGTCTTGTACCTGTTGGTCGATCTCGCCTGCCTCAGGGGCCTGGGTCCTTCGGCCCTCGCCTCCGATCTGACGCCGGTCGCCGACCTGCTAGGCCGAGCAACCGGGCCTGCGGGCGCTCGCGCCGCCGCGGCCGTGGTCGCGCTGTCGGCCTTCGCGTTTCTGGCCCAGGGCATGCTCACCGGTCCCAGGGTTGTCTACGCCATGGCCAGGGATGGGCGTCTGCCGCGGCTGGCGGCCGGCCTGTCGACCCGGCGCGCGCCCACGGCGGCCATCGTCATACTGGCGGTCTGGACCGGGGTTCTGGCGCTCTCGGGGCGCTATGAGCAACTCTTGTCCTTCGTCACCGCAATGAACTTCCTGTTTTATGGCCTGTGCGCGGCCGCTCTGTTCGTGTTGCGGCGGCGGCGCCCCCAAAGCCTTGGGTTCCGAACACCATTTCAACCGCTGTTGACCGCGCTGTTCATCGTCGTCTGCATCGGCGTCATCCTCGCCGCCTTCGTCGCCTTCCCGATCGAAAGCGCCATTGGCTATGGAATCATGATCGCCGGCGCGCCGCTTTATATTCTGACCAAGCGGCGGACGAAAAAGGTCATGGAATGAGCGAGGATACCGAGGTCCTGATCGCCGGCGCCGGTCCCACAGGCCTGGCTCTCGCCTTGTGGCTGACGAAACTGGGCGTCGGCGTTCGCATCATCGACGCCGCGCCACGCCGCGTCGATACATCGCGCGCGCTGGCGGTGCACGCCCGCACCCTGGAACTCTACGACCTGATGGGTCTCACCAGCGACCTCCTGAAGCAAGGCGTCAAGTTCAAGTCTCTTCGCCTGTGGGCTGGAGGGCGTCAGCGCGCCAAAGCCGACTTCGGAGACATGGGGAAGGGGCTCAGTCCCTATCCCTTCGCCTTGATCTACCCGCAGGACGATCATGAGCGCTGGCTCGGCGAGCGGCTGGCCGATCTTGGAGTCAATATCGAACGCCCCCTGGCCTTGGCCGGCCTCACGGCGTCCGAAGCCGGTGTTGAGGCGACCCTCACCGGCCCTGGCGGGGACAAAGCGGTCGCGCGGGCCGCCTATGCGGTGGGGTGCGACGGAGCCCATTCGGTGGTCCGGCACGAGATCGGTGGCGGGTTTCCCGGCGGAACCTATTCGCGATTGTTCTATGTCGCCGATGTCGAGGCGAGCGGCCCGGTGGTCAATGGCGATTTGAACGTGGCGCTCGATGAGGCGGGGTTTCTGGCCGTCTTTCCGCTTTCGGGTCAGGGCCGGATTCGACTCATCGGGGACACCACCGCCGACGCTGACGGCGAGGTGCGGTTTGAGGACATCGGCCACGCGGTTGCCGATCATCTCGGCATCGAATTCAAATCGGTTCGCTGGTTTTCAAACTATCGAGTCCATCACCGGGTCGCGGATCGCTGGCGGTGCGGGCGGCTGTTCCTGGCCGGCGACGCCGCTCACCTCCATTCGCCGGTGGGCGGTCAGGGTATGAACACTGGCATCGGCG
>DATBOH010000121.1:0-4336 GCA_036553915.1 Caulobacteraceae bacterium
GCGATCCTCGACGCCGCCCCCGCCTCGGGCGGATTCCAGCACCACCGCGCCCGCCCCGTCGCCGAACAACACGCACGTGCCCCGATCCGTCCAATCCATCAGCCGGGTCATGGTTTCGGCCCCGATCACCAGGGCGCGGCGGGCATGCCCGCAAATGATGAAGCTATCGGCGACCCCCAGCGCGAAGACGAAGCCGGAGCACACCGCCTGTACATCGAAGGCTATGCCTACCGGCGCGCCAAGCTTGCGCTGAATGATCGCCGCGGTCGCCGGGAAAGTGAGGTCGGGCGTGGTGGTGGCGACAACGATAAGATCGATGTCGGCCGGCGTGCGGCCGGCTCTCTCAAGTGCTTGGCGCGCGGCGGCGGCGCCGAGATCGGACGTGGCCTCGCCCTCCGCCGCCCGCCGGCGCGAGCGGATGCCGGTGCGTTCGGCGATCCAGGCGTCGGTCGTGGCCACGACCTGTGAAAGCTGGTCGTTGGTGACCACTTCCGCGGGCAGGTAGCCGCCAACGCCGGTGACGATGCTGCGGGTTACGCCGGTCATAGACTGGCCGCGGCGGACCTGGCTGGCGCCAAGCGCTCGAGTTCGCGGGCCAAGGTAGGGGCGAAATCGCGCCGCCCGAGGTCGGCCGCTAGGCGCACCGCATTGGCGAAGCCGTTCGCGTCAGCGCCACCGTGGCTCTTAACCACCACGCCATTGAGGCCCAGAAACGGGCTCCCGTTGATCGAACCTGGGTCGAGGCGCGCGGCCATCGCCCGAAGAGACCGTCGGGCAAGCAAGGCTCCGAGCTTGCCATTTAGACTGTCGGTAAAGGTGGCGCGAAGTTCGGCGCGAAAGAAGCGCGCCAAGCCCTCGGCGGTTTTCAGGGCCACATTTCCGGTAAATCCATCGGTGACAATGACGTCCGCCGACCCCTTGGCGATGTCGTCTCCCTCAACAAAGCCGAGATAGTCGAAGGCGAAGCTGGCGGCGCGCAAAATGCGATCAGCGTCCTTGACCTCTTCATGGCCCTTGTCGTGCTCGGTGCCAATATTGAGCAGCCCGACGCGCGGGCGAGGGAGATCATGTACCGCGCGGTGATAGGCTGCCCCCATGATAGCAAACTCCACCAGCCGTTCGGCGTCGCATACGACGTTGGCGCCGACATCGAGGACCGAGGTGGCGCCCTTCAAGGTTGGCCAATTGGCGACGAGGGCGGGTCGGTCCAGCGCCCCGACCATGCGCAAGATCAGCCGCGAGATCGCCATCAACGCCCCGGTGTTGCCCGCCGACACCGCCGCCGCTGCTTCCCCGGACTGAACGCACGCAATGGCGTTCCACATCGAAGAGCCGCGCCCGCGTCGCATGGCGTGGGCCGGCTTGGCGTCCATCGCCACCACGCTATCGCTTGGGCGGATCTCGACTCGATCACAAAGCCTGGGGAAACGGTCGAGCATCTCAGTCAGCGCGGCCTTGTCGCCATGTAACAGGAAATGCGTTGAATCCGCGCCCCGACCCAGGACTTGCGCCACCCCTGCAACAGTTACCGTGGGGCCAATGTCGCCTCCCATGGCGTCGATCGAGATCACCAAAGGATGGGCCAAGGGGACGGCGCGTGCTCCATGCGGCGCCGATCAGCCCAGCGCGGCGCGACGATACAGCGCGTCGCTGGCGATGCAACAGCGCCCAGGCGACCTCAGGGCATGGGCCAGAGCGGCGACGCCAGGACCGGCGCGTTTCTCAGCTCCAGGCGACAACGAACAAAATAGTCGACGAGGGCGGCCGGGTCCCGCTGTGGTGCGTCGGCGAACACCGTGCGTTGCGCGAGCGCCGTCAGCAGCGTCCGATCGGGCAATCTGGAAAACGCCTCACGTAGGGCCGCGGCCCGTCCATAGAAGGCCTCTCCCAGGCCACGGATGCGCTTGCCGACCGAAAGATCGCCGACCCCCATCTCGCGCAGGGCCCCGTCAAGATTGCTGATGTAGATATCGAAAACCGATTGGCTGCGGGCCCTCTCGCCTTGGGCGTCCAGGGCCTCGATGAGTAGGATGATGTGAGCGGTCATAAGTTCGAATCGACCCTCGACCGTGTCCGGCGACCCCATTTCCGCATAGAGTTTGGGCTGCCGCGCCTGCAACACGGCCTGGTCATAAAGGGCCTGGGCAGGGTCGGGCCGGCGCCGGCGAAATAGGTTTTTCACCGTGTGGCCCCGGTTTCGCCAAGGATATCGGGCATTCCCGCCATTGAACTGCGCCTCATGACCCTCTAGGTCAGCCCATCCGGGCGCCATCTGAAGGATATTCCCGTTTGCGTCACATCCGTTCTCTGGCGTTCACCGCCCTCGCCGTCAGTCTGCTGGGCGCCAGCGCCTGCACGCCGGTCGCCAACTACCAGGGATTCCAGGCTATCGACGCCAATCCCAAGGACGTAAAGGTCGGCGCCGACACGCGCGCCACTGTGCTGGCCCGCCTGGGCACGCCGACCGCCAAAGCCTCATTTGACACCAATATCTGGTTCTACCTCAGCCAGGTTTCGGACAAGACGGCGTTTTATCACCCCCAGGTTGTCCGACGTGACATTACCGAAATCGCCTTCGACAAGGACACCCAAGCGGTTACCGCTGTGGACGTGTTCACGCTCAAGGACGGCCGCATCATCGCCTACAACAAACATCAGACTCCGACGCGCGGCCGCGAGCTGACGCTCATGGAGCAACTGTTCGGCAACCTCAGTTCGATCGGCTCTCTGCCGCCGAACGACAATGAGACGCCGGGCAACCATCCAGGCGAGCCTTAGTCAGGCGCCACCGCCGCGCCTGAGCAAGGCCCGGACCCACAGCGTTCAGCCAATGACGCCATGCGCCAGCACCGCGAGCAGGAGAAGGGCGACGATGTTGGTGATCTTGATCATCGGATTGACGGCCGGCCCCGCGGTGTCCTTGTACGGATCGCCGACCGTATCGCCAGTCACCGCCGCCTTGTGGGCCTCGGATCCCTTGCCGCCATAGTGGCCCTCTTCGATCAGCTTCTTGGCATTATCCCAACCGCCACCGCCGGAGGTCATGGAGATGGCGACGAACAGGCCGGTGACAATGACGCCCATCAGCATCGCGCCCAGTGAAGAAAAGGCGTTGGCCTTGCCGGCGATCCAGTCGATCACCAGGAAAAGGACGATTGGTGAAGCGACCGGCAGCAATGACGGAACGATCATTTCCTTGATCGCCGCCCGGGTGAGGATGTCCACGGCCCGTCCATACTCCGGCTTGGTCTCATAGGTCATGATGCCGGGGTTTTCGCGGAACTGCCGCCGGACCTCGGCGACAACGGCCTCGGCGGCGCGGCCTACAGCAGTCATGGAAAGGCCGCCGAATAGGAACGGCAGTAAGCCGCCAAACAGCAGTCCGACCACAACATAGGGATTGGAAAGGTCGAAGGCGACCGATCCCATGCCGGCGAAGAACGGAAACTGATCCGCATTGGCGGAGAAGTACTTAAGGTCCTGGGTGTAGGCGGCAAACAGCACCAGGGCCCCAAGGCCAGCCGAACCGATGGCGTAGCCCTTGGTTACCGCCTTGGTGGTGTTGCCGACGGCGTCCAAGGCGTCGGTGGAGACGCGGACCTCGCTCGGCAGGCCAGCCATTTCGGCGATACCTCCGGCGTTGTCGGTCACCGGCCCGAAAGCGTCCAGCGCGACGATGAACCCGGCCAGGGAGAGCATGGTGGTGGTCGCCACGGCGACCCCGAACAGGCCGGCGAGCTGATAGGTGACGACGATGCCGACAATGATCACCAGCGCCGGCGCCGCGGTCGATTCCAGGGACATCGCCAAGCCTTGAATGACATTGGTGCCGTGACCGGAAACCGAGGCCTTGGCGATGGATTTGACCGGCCGGAAATTGGTCCCCGTGTAGTATTCGGTGATCACGACGATGGCGGCGGTGACCGCGAGGCCTACGACGCCGCACCAGAACAGAGCGTCGGCGCTCACAGCCTTTGCGGCGACGACCACACCATCGGCGGGGGCGAGGGTGTGGATCACCCACCAGACCGCGCCGATCGACAATACGCCGGTGACGACCAGGCCCTGATACAGGGCTCCCATGATGTTGTTGTTCTTACCCAGGCGGACGGCGAAGGCGCCAATGATCGAGGTGACGATGCAGACCCCGCAGATGCCGAGCGGCAGCAGCATCATGTTGTTCACGTAAGGCAGGCCGCGGAAGAAGATCGCCGCCAGCACCATGGTCGCAACCGTGGTCACGGCATAGGTCTCGAACAGGTCGGCCGCCATGCCGGCGCAGTCGCCGACGTTGTCGCCCACATTATCGGCGATCGTCGCGGCGTTGCGCGGATCA